>NZ_JBFOCV010000022.1:0-24388 GCF_040907975.1 Aeromonas sp. s10
GCTGCTGCTGGGTTCCATCTTCGCCCTCTCGCCGATCCTGGTCGTGAGCATGAGCTTCTACCCCATGGCGCTGGCACTGGCCGCCATCGTGGCTGTCTTCCTCAAGCACCAGATGGGCGCAGTGGCTCCCGCCCCCCACCGTTCCTGACACCCGACCTCAGGGGCCGCCCGGCTGGCGGCCCCGCCATCAGCTTTTCATCCCGTCGGCCCCTTGCTAAGGTAGCGCCAGCCCACCTTTGCCCAGGAGTCCCCATGCCGGATACCCAACCCGAACGCCAGAACCTGCGCCAGCTCATTCGCCAGCGCAGAAAAAGCCTGAGCCAGGCCGAGCAGCAGGCGGCGGCCCAACAGCTGGTCGAGCGCTTCCAGGAACACCCCGGCATCCTCGCGGCCAGGCGCATCGCCCTCTATCTGGCCAACGACGGGGAGCTCGATCCCCTGCCCGCCATCCACTGGCTGTGGGCCCGGCAAAAGGAGGTCTACCTGCCGGTGCTGCACCCCTTCACCCCGGGTCACCTGCTCTTCTTGCGCTACACCGCCACCACCCCCATGACCCGCAACCGCTACGGCATCGCCGAGCCCGAGCTCGACGTGCAGCAGGTGCTGCCCCACAGCATGCTGGACATCATCTGCACCCCGCTGGTGGCCTTCGATGAGGCTGGCAACCGCCTCGGCATGGGGGGCGGCTACTATGATCGCACCCTCGCCTGCTGGCACGAGCACCAGCTCGGCCCAAGACCCCTGGGGCTCGCCCACGATTGCCAGCAGGTGGATGCCGTCCCCCGGGAGCAGTGGGACGTGCCGCTCCCCCAGATCATCACCCCCAGCCGCAGCTGGCACTTTGCCTGATCAGGCGGGGGCGCCCCCTTCGGTTCAATAAACAGGCAAACGATTTACATCTTGGGGATTTTTGCGCCGGAACGTGAGCACCATGGTCGCTCTGGGGGGGATGCTTGGATATAATGCGCCCGCTTTTTCCATAAGGATCCATCATGACTCAAGATGAAATGAAGAAGGCGGCCGGTTGGGCTGCGCTCAAATACGTGGTACCCGGCACCATCGTCGGGGTGGGCACCGGCTCTACCGTCAATCACTTCATCGACGCACTGGCGACCATGAAAGACCAGATCAAGGGCGCGGTGTCGAGCTCCATCGCCTCCACCGAGCGCCTCAAGGGTCTCGGCATCCCGGTGTTTGACCTCAACGACATCGATGCCCTCTCCGTCTACGTGGATGGTGCCGACGAGATCAACGCCAGCCGCGACATGATCAAGGGGGGCGGCGCCGCCCTGACCCGCGAGAAGATCGTCGCCGCCGTGGCCGACCAGTTCATCTGCATCATCGACAACACCAAGACCGTCGAGGTGCTGGGCACCTTCCCCCTGCCGGTGGAAGTGATCCCCATGGCCCGCGAATACGTGGCCCGCGAGATCCGCGCCCTTGGCGGCAACCCGGTGTGGCGTGAAGGGGTGGTGACCGACAACGGCAACATCATCCTGGACGTCAAAGGCATGGCCATCACCGATGCCAAGGCTCTGGAAACCCGCCTCAACAGCATCGTGGGCGTGGTCACCAACGGCCTGTTCGCCCACCGTGGCGCCGACGTTGTGCTGATCGGCACCCCCGAGGGTGTGATCACCAACTAAGGCCTGCTCCCCGGACCTCCCCCTCCGGGCAAGCACCGCCCGGGTCAGTCAATCTGACTGCCCCAAATGGACAACGGCGCCTCATGGCGCCGTTTCTGGTTATCCCTCAATGGGTTGTAGCAGCACATCTGCAACAATCGTTGATAACTTCAAAGAATTTGACTTTCGTCACAAATATTCCCTCTCCCAAACGTTTTTGCTACTTTACGGTTTTCTTCACACTGCAAGCCTGAACGCATTTTTCAAAACAATAGAGGGAACGTCATGACAGCCAAGTTTTCGCTGGACAAGGATAAGATCAAGGTACTGCTGCTGGAGGGAGTCCATCCCAATACGGTGGAGACCTTTCGGGCAGCCGGCTACACCAATGTGGAATATCTGAAGACGTCCCTGTCGGAAGAGGAGTTGATCGAGCGCATTCGTGACGTGCATTTCGTGGGCCTGCGTTCACGCACCCAGATCACCGAGAAGGTGCTGGATGCCGCCACCAAGCTGGTGGCCATCGGCTGCTTCTGCATCGGCACCAACCAGGTCTCCCTCGACGCCGCCCACGTGCGCGGCATCCCCGTCTTCAACGCCCCCTTCTCCAACACCCGCTCCGTGGCCGAACTGGTACTGGGGGAGATCCTGCTGCTGCTGCGCGGCATTCCCGAGAAGAACGCCAAGTGCCATCGCGGCGTCTGGGAGAAGCTGGCCAACCGCAGCGTCGAAGCCCGCGGCAAGAAGCTCGGCATCATCGGCTACGGTCACATCGGCACCCAGCTTGGCATCATCGCCGAGATGATCGGCATGAAGGTCTATTACTACGACATCGAGAACAAGCTCTCCCTTGGCAACGCCATCCAGGTGCCGAACCTGGTGGAGCTGCTCAACATGTCTGACGTCATCAGCCTGCACGTACCGGAAACCGCCTCCACCAAGGATCTCATCGGTGCAGAGCAACTGCGCATGATGAAACCGGGCGCCATCTTCATCAACGCCTCCCGCGGCACCGTGGTGGACATCGACGCCCTGGCCGACGTCATCAAGAGCGGCCACCTCTCCGGCGCCGCCATCGACGTCTTCCCGGTGGAGCCCAAATCCAACGACGAGGAGTTCCTCACCCCCCTGCGCGGCCTGGACAACGTGATCCTGACCCCCCACATCGGCGGCTCCACCCAGGAAGCCCAGGAGAACATCGGTCTGGAAGTGGCCAACAAGCTGGTCAAATACTCCGACAACGGCTCCACCCTCTCCGCGGTCAACTTCCCGGAAGTCTCCCTGCCCGGCCACAAGGGCTCCAGCCGCCTGCTGCACATTCACCGCAACCAGCCCGGCGTGATGAACCAGATCAACCAGATCTTCGCTGACGAGGGGATCAACATCGCCGGTCAGTACCTGCAGACCAGCAGCGAGATCGGTTACGTGGTCATCGACGTCGAAACCGAGCACAGCGAGAAGGCCCTGGCCCGTCTCAAAGAGATCAATGGCACCATCCGTGCCCGGATCCTGCACTGATAAGCCCTTATCTGCGCAGTAAAAAGCCCGTCGTGATGACGGGCTTTTTTATGTCAGGAGAAAGGTTGCTCTCGCAACCTACCACCAGCCCAGCAGATTGCGGCCCACCAGGGCGCCCCACACCAGGGCATTGAGGGCCAGGGCGATGAAGACGGCGGCGGAGCCCAGATCCTTGGCCCGGCCCGAGAGTTCGTGATGCTCGGAGCCGATGCGATCCACCACCGCCTCCACGGCGGAGTTGAGTACCTCGACGATCACCACCAGCCAGCTGATGCAGACGAGCAGCAGGATCTCGTTGAGGGAGTCACCTATCCAGAATGCCAGCGGCATCAGCAGCAGGATGAGCAGCAGCTCCTGACGGAAGGCGGCCTCGTTGATCCAGGCCGATTTGAGACCTTTCATGCTGTAACCGGTTGCGTTGATGATGCGGGTGATCCCGGTCGCGCCTGGCTTTGCCACGATAACTACCTCATTTGAAATGGCTTTTGGGTTCACATCCTATCAGAGCCGCCCAAGGTTTCCATCGGGTGACTTTTGCTTTATTTTATTCCCTTGCATTTTGGCATCCCGCCCACCTTATCCACTCGAGAATTGAGTCGTATGTCCATTCACACCGATGAATTGCGCACCCGTCGCCTGGAGGCCCTGATCACCCCAAGCGAGCTGGCGCACGCCTTCCCGTTAACCGACACCATTGCCCAGAACCTGCTGGATGCCCGCCGCCAAGTGGAAGCCATTCTGTCCGGTGAAGATCAGCGCCTGCTGGTCATCGTCGGCCCCTGCTCCATCCACGATCCCGCCGCCGCCCACGAATACGCCCTGCGTCTGAACACTCTGCGGGAAGAGTACAAAGAGAGCCTGTGCATCGTGATGCGCACCTACTTCGAGAAGCCGCGCACCATCGTCGGCTGGAAGGGGCTCATCAATGATCCGCGCCTGGACGGCAGTTTCGACGTCAATGAAGGGCTGAAACTGGCCCGCAAGCTGCTGGTGGACATCAACGAGACCGGCATGCCCACCGCCACCGAGTTCCTCGACATGGTGACCGGCCAGTACATCAGCGATCTCATCACCTGGGGCGCCATCGGGGCGCGCACCACCGAGTCCCAGGTTCACCGGGAGATGGCCTCCGCCCTCTCCTGCCCGGTGGGGTTCAAGAACGGCACCGACGGCAACACCCGCATCGCCATCGATGCGGTGCGCGCCGCCCGTCACAGCCACATCTTCTACTCCCCGGACAAGGACGGCAAGATGACCATCTACCGCACCGCCGGCAACCCCTACGGCCACGTGATCCTGCGCGGCGGCCACCGTCCCAACTACGACACTGCCAGCATCGACGAGGCGTGCGAGGCTCTGGCCCAGGTGGGCCTGCCGGAGCGCCTGGTGGTGGACTTCAGCCACGGCAACAGCATGAAGGATCATCGCCGCCAACTGCTGGTGGCCCAGGATATATGCGATCAGCTGCGCCGCGGCCGCACCGGCATCGCCGGCATCATGGCCGAGAGCTTCCTGGTGGAAGGGCGTCAGGACGTGGAGAACGGCTGTGCCGCCACCTTCGGCCAGAGCATCACCGATGCCTGTCTGTCGTGGAGTGACACCGAAACCCTGCTGGCCATGCTGGCAGAAGCCGCCCAGGTGCGGCTGGACAAGCAGAAAGCCTGAGCAACCGCTCAACGCTCTCTCTACCAATTCAAAGAGCCAGGCATCACGGATGCCTGGCTCTTTTCATTTCCACGGTGATTCACTCGCCCCCCTTGGCTTCACTCAGCCTCTGCAGGTTTTCAATGCTGTATCCGTGGTAAACGGAGCGGCTCCCTTCTCCCGCTTGTTTCAAAAGAATGGGAGAAGGGCGGGGGATGAGGGGGAAGCCCGCCTCACAGGCTCGGCATAAACCAGGTGCGGCCAGCCGCCTCGATACGATCGGTACGGATCTGGAACACCCGCTCCAGCAGCGCCTCGTCGATGATCCCGACGCCCCCTTCCCCCACCACGCGGCCCTGTTGCAGGCAGAGCACGCGATCCGCCCAATCGATGGCCAGATTGATGTCGTGGATGGCCACCACCACCAGCAATCCCTGCGCGGCCAGTTGCTTGAGCAGCCGCAGCAGCGCCATCTGGTGATGCAGATCCAGCCCCGCCAGGGGTTCATCCAGCAGCAGCACCCGCCCGGTCGGATTGAGGCTTGGCCACAGTTGCAGCAGGGTGCGGGCGATCAGCACCCGCTGCTGCTCCCCCCCGGACAATCGGCTGAAGTCCCGAGCCAGCAGAGGCGCCAGTTCCAGGGCGTCGCACACATCCGCCACCGCCTGCGCCTGGGCATCGGGGCCCCCCTCCTCCAGCCCCAGACTCAGCACCTGGAACACCGGGATGTGGAACAGCTGGGGCTGGCGCTGGGGCAGCATGGCGCGCCGCGTTGCAAGCTCGGGCCAGCTCAGGGTCGTGATGACCTCTCCTCCCAGCAAGACGGCGCCATCGGCGGGCAGCAGGCCCGCCAGGGCCCCGAGCAGGGAGGACTTGCCGCTGCCGTTGGGGCCGAGCAGGGCCACCAGCTGACCGCCGGACCAGGCGAGATCCAGGGGGGCGAGGCGATGGGGGATGGCCAGGGCGCGGGCCTCCAGCCGCCAGGGGGCGGGATCAGCGGGACACATCGGCATCTTGCCTCAGCAGCAGATAGATAAAGAGCGGGGCGCCCACCGAGGCGGTGATGACCCCGATGGGCAGTTCACCGGCGTGCAGCGCCGAGCGGGCCACCAGATCGGCCCCGAGCAGCAGGGCGCCGCCCCCCAGCGCCGAGGCGGGCAGCAGGAAGCGCTGATCGCTGCCACCGCACAGGCGCAGCAGGTGAGGCACCACCAGGCCGACGAAGCCGATGACGCCGCACAGGGAGACCGCCACCCCGGTGAGCAGGCAGACCGCCAGCACCAGGCGTACCCGCATCCTGTCCACGTTCAGCCCCATGAGGCGGGCCTGAGTCTCTCCCAGCAGCAGTTGTTGCAGTGCCCGCCCCTGCCAGCAGAGCCAGCCGAGGGTGAGGGGCAGCACCAGCCACCACCAGGCGAGCTGCTGGCTGCCGTAGGCGAGGCTGCCCATCATCCAGAACATGAATTCCCGCAAGGCGCCGTCGTCGGCGAAATACATCAGCCAGGTCATGGCCGCATTGGTAAGGATGCCGATGGCGACCCCGAACAGCAGCAGCCGCCCATGGCCGAGCCGTGCCCGGCGTGCGAGACGGATGAGCAGCATGGTCACCACCAGAGCGCCGCCAAAGGCCGCCAGCGACAGCCCCCAGCCCGGCAGATAGAGCCCGAGCCCCTTGGCCACCGCCATCGCCACCATGGCGGCGAGGCCAGCGCCGCTCGAGACGCCGAGCAGGCCGGGTTCCGCCACCGGGTTGTGCAGCATCACCTGGAGCACGGCACCGCCGCAGGCAAGGGAGGCCCCCGCCAGCAGGGCCAGCAGTGCGCGCGGCAGGCGCAGCTCCAGCAGGATGCGCAGCTCCAGATCCCCCAGCGGCTGCCAGGGCAGCAGCACGAACTCCCCGAGGGCGAGGGAGAGCAGGAACAGGGCCAGGGTCAGCAGCGACAGCAGGAGCAGCCAGCGGCGCTGCCAGCGCTGCTGGCGACGGATGAGAGCGAGATACACGGGATCCCCAAGAAGCGAGGCCCGCCGGGGGGCAGGCAGGAAAGCTGCATGATAACAGCGCGTTACCACCCAAGGTCAAGGCTGGTAGGGCTTGGCCAGCGCCGCTATCTCGCCGCTCTCCACCATGGCTTGCAACGCCTGCGCCAGCTTGGAGCCCAGCTCGTGGTGGGGTGAGTGCTTGCTCATCCCGAGGTAGAGCACCACCGGGTTGGGGGGCTGGAAGGGCGCCTTGACGAGGCCGGCGTCGTTGCGCTGGCTCAGGGCGTAATCCACCTGGCAGTCGGTCCCTATCATCAGGGGCAGGTGGCCCCGCTCCACCATGCGCTGCAACTGGTCTTCGGTGGGGACCCCGTGCTTATCGAGCCCGGCGTCGCCATCGAAGGGGGGGAAGTAGGCGGAGTTGAGCACATAGCCAATCTCGCGGCCCCGCAGATCCTCGTAGCGCCTGAGGCCGGCCACGGCGGCGGGCTTGCCATAGAAGGCAGGCCGGCACTGGTAATAGGACGGCTGCAGGTAGTCGATGAAGGCGGCCCGCTCCTCGGTGTGAGCCAGCCCTATCATCAGATCCACCTGACCGGTCTGCATCTGTTTGAGTGCCCGTCCCCAGGGCACCCGTTTGAGGGTGAGCACAATGCCGCTGCGTGCCTGCAACTGGCGCAGAATGTCGATATCCAGCCCCTGGAAGTCGTCGTTCTCTGCCAGCATGCGAAACGGCGGCCAGACATCGGTGGCCACCGTCAGGGTCGGCGCACCTTGCGCCCAGCAGGCAAACAACAGACAAAGCGCACCCCAGCTTGTCTTGCCCATCCAGCTTTCGCCTTCTTTTGTTACATCCTTGTGAGCTAAAAATACCCTCAAGCACCACTTATGAAAACCCATGGAGTCGAGATAAAATGCATTGATTTAAAAGGAGAACCTAATGAACCCCATCATGACCAGTATCGGCCTGCTCATCTGCAGCAACGTCTTCATGACGTTTGCCTGGTACGCCCATCTCAAGAGCATGAATCACAAACCCTGGATCATCGCCGCCCTGGTGAGCTGGGGGATAGCCCTGTTCGAATACCTGTTGCAGGTGCCCGCCAACCGCATCGGCCACACCGTGCTCTCCGTCGGCCAGCTCAAGATCCTGCAGGAGGTGATCACCCTCACCGTGTTCGTTCCCTTCTCCATCTTCTATCTGAAAGAAGATCTGAAGTGGGACTACCTCTGGGCAGGTCTGTGCATCCTGGGCGCGGTCTTTTTTGTGTTCCGCGAAAAACTGACCGGCGCCTGAGGCTGTACACTCAAGCCATTCATCATCCCCCAGCCCTTTGAGCGACGAGGCCCCTCATGGAATTGAGAGACATGCTGCAGATCCTGGCCAAACAGGACGGTTCCGATCTCTATCTCTCCACCGGCGCCCCCCCCTGCGCCAAGTTCAACGGCGCCCTGCGCCCCCTCACCCAGGAGCCCCTGGGGCCGGGCGAGGTGGCCCGCATCGCCTACGACATCATGGATCTCGAGCAGAAACAGCAGTTCGAGAAAGAGCTGGAGATGAACCTCGCCATCTCCCTGCCCCAGATAGGCCGTTTTCGGGTCAACATCTTCAAGCAGCGCAATGAAGTTTCCCTGGTGGCGCGCAACATCAAGACCGAGATCCCCCGCTTCGAGGATCTCAAACTCCCTCCGGTGCTCCTCGACACCATCATGGAGAAGCGGGGTCTGGTGCTCTTCGTCGGCGGCACGGGGTCCGGCAAGTCCACGTCGCTCGCGGCCCTCATCGATCATCGCAACCGCAACAGCGGCGGCCACATCATCACCATCGAGGATCCGGTGGAGTTCGTCCATCGCCACCAGAAGAGCATCATCAACCAGCGGGAGGTGGGGGTGGATACCCGCAGCTTCCACGCGGCCCTGAAGAACACCCTGCGCCAGGCGCCGGACGTCATCCTCATCGGCGAAATCCGCGATCGGGAGACCATGGAGCATGCCCTCGCCTTCTCGGAGACCGGGCATCTGGCCATCTCCACCCTGCACGCCAACAACGCCAACCAGGCGCTGGATCGCATCATCAACTTCTTCCCGGAAGAGCGCAGACCCCAGCTGCTCAACGACCTTGGCAACAACCTCAAGGCCTTTGTCTCCCAGCGGCTGGTGAAGACCACGGACGGCGGGCGCCGGGCGGCGGTGGAGGTGATGCTCGGAACCCACACGGTGCGCGATCTCATCAAGCGCGGCGAGTTTGGCGGCCTCAAGGAGATCATGGAAAAATCCAGGGCCCTTGGCATGGTGACCTTCGACAGTACCCTGTTCGATCTGGTGGTCGAGGGGGTGATCGACGAGGAGGAGGCGGTGAAGAACGCAGACTCCCAGAACAACCTGCGCCTCAAGATCAAACTCTGGCGGGAGAAGGGCCAGATTGGCAACAGCGCGGCGGCGAGCGGCTGGAGCCTGGAGCCCACCAAGGACGAGGGCGACCTCTTCTAAGACCGGGCACGGCGGCCACGAAAAAGGGAACCCTCGGGTTCCCTTTTTCATATGGGCAGGCGTCAGCCCTTCTGGATCAGCCCTATCTGGCCGGGCTCGCACCACTCGAACGTCACCTCTTCGTGCTTGCCGCAGCAGGAGCCGCCACACAGGCGGCTCTCCCGCTTGGCGACGCGCCCCTTGCGCATCCAGACCCCGAGCATGGCCTCTACCGCATCCTCGGAGGTGTGGAAGTGGCGGGCCAGCGCCCGCCGGCTCACCTTCTTGTGCAGGGCCAGATAGTCCCCCAGTTCACGCAGGATCACAGAATACCCTCCCTCTCGGCGCACTCGTCCCTGACCATGAGCCCCTTCACAGGGTCACCACCTTGCGGGCGACGATGTCGCCGTGACGACGCCCCAGCCACCAGAGCAGCACCAGGGAGAGCAGATAGCTCAGGCTCCAGACCAGGCTCTGCGCCGGGTGGGCGGCGAAGGTCGCCAGTTGATAGAAGAGGGTGGCGCACAGGAAGGCGACGTAGTTGCACCAAGCGGCGGTGAACAGGGCCCACTGACGACCGGTCTCTCGCACCAGAGCCCCCATGGCGGCGGCGCAGGGCATGTAGAGCAGCACGAACAGCAGGTAGGCAAAGGCCCCGGCCACACCGTCGAAGTGGGTCTGCATGTTGCCGTAGGTGGAGGTGTCCACCTCCTGGGCCTCGGCGGCCGCCTGTTTGTCCTCCAGATCCCCCACCTTGAGCCCCATGGGATCGGCGGGGTCGATGTCCGCCAGGTTGGCGGGAATGGTGGCCAGCGCCGCTTTCAGGCTGCCCAGCAGGGAGTATTCACTCTCCTCCTCATCACCGGCGCCGCCGGCGTAGAGGCTGTTGAGGGTAGCGACCACCGCCTCCTTGGCAAAGATGCCGGTGAGGATGCCCACCGTGGCCTGCCAGTTGTCGTCCCGCACGCCTATGGGATGCAGCACCGGGGTCACGGACTGGCTCAGCTTGCTCAGCACCGAGTTCTCCTGATCCTGGTTGCCGAAGCTGCCGTCGGTGCCCAGCGAATTGAGCACGCTCAGCACCGCCACCATCAGGACGATGGTCTTGCCCGCGCCGAAGATGAAGCCCTTGAGTTTCTGCCAGGTGCGCAGCCCCACGTCCACCGGACGGGGCCACTCGTAATCGGGCATCTCCATCACCATGGAGTCGCTCTTGCCCGGCAACAGGGTGCTGCGCAGGAAGAGGCCGGTGAGCACCGCCACCAGGATGCCGAACAGATAGAGACCGAACACCAGGTTCTGCCCCGACTCGGGGAAGAAGGCCACCGCGAACAGGGCGTAGACCGGCAGACGGGCACCGCAGGACATGAAGGGCGCCATGGCCGAGGTCATCAGCCGCTCGCGCTCCGACCCCAGGGTCCGGGTTGCCATCACCGCGGGCACGGTGCAGCCAAAGCCCATCAGCATGGGGACAAAGGCCTTGCCTGGCAGGCCGAGGCGACGCATCAGGGCATCCACCACGAAGGCGGCGCGAGCCAGATAGCCGGAGCTCTCCAGCACCGCGAGGAAGAGAAAGAGGCAGCCCACCACGGGGATGAAGGTCGCCACCGTCTGCAAACCGGCACCCACGCCGTCCGCGAGCACGGCCCCCAGCCAGTCGGGGGCACTCATCAGCCCCAGCAGGTGGTGCACCCCGTCCACGAAGAGGGCCCCCCCGAGGATGTCGAAGAAGTCGATGAAGGCGCTACCCACCTTGATGGCGAACATGAACATCAGGTACATCACCAGCAGGAAGAAAGGGATGCCCACCCAGCGGTTGAGCAGTACCCTGTCCAGCCGTTCGCTCTGGGCGACGGTGAGCTTGTCCTGATGACGGCACGCCTGCTGGCACCAGTGGTGGATATGGCCGTAGCGCAAATCAGCGAGTTGCAGGTCGATGTCCTGGGCGTGGTGGGCACGGCTCACCACGTTGTCGGCCGCCGCCTGCTGCCCCGCCGCCAGGGTCTCCTGCATGGCGATGTCTTCCTCCAGCAGGCGCAGGGCGCGGCCACGCCGATGCAGATGATGGGGGGCGAGCAGGGTCTCCAGCTCGGCGATGTCCCCCTCGAGGGGCTGACCGTAGTCGAGCATCAGGGCGGGCTGGGACTGGCCGATAAACTGGTGGATCCCCTCTTTGAAGGCCGCTACCTGCTGGCGATTGTGGGCCGAGAGCGACACCACGGGGCACCCCAGCGCCTTGGCGAGCAAGGCCTCGTCGATGGTGATGCGCCGCTTTTGCAGCAGATCCATCTTGTTGAGCACCACCACCATGGGCAGCCCCAGCTCCCGCAGTTGCAGGGTGAGGTAGAGGGAGCGCTCCAGGTTGGCGGCATCGATGACGTTGAGCAGCAGATCCGGCTGCTGGCGCTGGACGAAGCGACTGGCGATCTGCTCGTCCAGGCTCGCCTCCTGGTTGGCCAGGGCATAGATGCCGGGCAGGTCCACCAGGGTGTATTCCTGCCCGCGGGCAGCAAAGGCCCCCATCTTCTTGTCGACGGTGACCCCGCTCCAGTTCCCCACCTGCTGGCGGGAGCCGGTCAGGGCGTTGAACAGGGAGGTCTTGCCGCTGTTGGGATTGCCCACTGTGACCAGGTTATAGCTCATACCAGCTCCACCTCGATTTGCTGGGCCAGACTCCGCTGCATGGAGAGGCAGATGCCCTGGCACTGGATCTGGAGCGGGTCCCCCAGGGGGGCGGCCCGCAGATAGAGGATCTCGGTCTGGGGCAGCAGCCCCATCACCATCAACTTGCGCCGCAAGGCGCGGCCAAGGTGGTTCATGTGCGTGATGCGAGCGCTCTGTCCCGGCGACAGCTCTGTGAGTACCATGACGGGCTCCTGAAGTTAAACAAGAATAATTCGCTTTTAATGGAGGGGATTATAAGCTGTGCCCTCAACATTTATTTGCGTAAAATCAAACTCCGCTTAGCTAACCGACAAAGTATTGCCATGAGTCACGACAACAACAGCCGCCTGGTCTATAGCACGGACGGCGGCATGATCAAGGAATCCGCCCCTGCCCAGCACGCCTCCCCCTTCCCCGCCGACGGGGTCGTGCGCATCCGCCGCGAGACCAAGGGACGCAAGGGGGCCGGGGTCATCAGCATCCACGGCGTTCCCGTCGAACAGCAGAAGGCCCTCGCCACCCTGCTCAAGAAGAAGTGCGGTACCGGCGGCGGTCTCAAGGAGGGGATCATCGAGATCCAGGGGGACAAACGGGACCTTATCAAGGCCGAACTGGAGAAGGCCGGCTTTCAGGTCAAGCTGGTGGGGGGATAATTCCCCATCCCGCGCCTTGCCTCACCGGGGGTTTTTCCCTAGAATGCCCGCTCCCATCGAGGGGGAGTAGTCTCGCCACGGACCCGTTTCGTGCGCGATCCTGATCAACATACTTGGTGCCAACTCACCATGGTCAGGGTGATCCGGGCAATGCCGGATTTGACAAGACCTTTGACGGGCCAGTGCCAAAACCGGGGACGGATGGCGCAGGCTTGTCTTTGGTTTATAACAATTCCGTCCCCCGGTCATTTTTATGGAAGCCTTGTTAACCTCCACCATCAGCGTTGCCATCGCCGAGATCGGCGACAAGACACAGCTGCTGGCCCTGTTGCTCATCTGTCGTTTTCGCAAACCCTGGCCCATCATCGCCGGTATGCTGGCTGCCACCCTGCTCAACCACGCGGGTGCCGCCTG
Source organism: Aeromonas sp. s10 (assembly GCF_040907975.1). Classification (NCBI taxonomy): domain Bacteria; kingdom Pseudomonadati; phylum Pseudomonadota; class Gammaproteobacteria; order Aeromonadales; family Aeromonadaceae; genus Aeromonas; species Aeromonas sp. s10. Next base: position 12,968 of record NZ_JBFOCV010000022.1, read on the forward strand.
GATAGGGGAATTCATCAGTCGCTGGATGGATCCCAAGGTGATGACCTGGCTGGTCGCTGGCGCCTTCATCGCCATGGCCGCCTGGATCCTGGTGCCGGACAAGATGGACGATGAAGAGAGTTCCCTGGACAAGTACGGCCCCTTCATGGCCACCTTCGTGCTCTTCTTCATCGCCGAGATCGGTGACAAGACCCAGATAGCCACCGTGCTGCTGGCAGCCAAGTACGACTCCCTGATCCAGGTGATCACCGGCACCACCCTCGGCATGATGCTGGCCAACGTGCCCGTGGTGCTGCTCGGCAAGCTCGGGGCCGACAAGCTCCCCCTCAAGGGGATCCGCATTGCCTGCGCCATCCTCTTTGCGGGGCTTGGCATCTCCACCCTGATCTTCGCCTGACCTCCATAGAAGCCGGCGGGGGATCAGCGTGAGCACTGATCGCCACCGCCGCCCCGGACGTCCTTCAGGCCCCCTCCTCACGGCGGGGGCCTTTTTAGTGCAAAGACATGGCCCCGTGCCGCGACCTGTGTCGCAGCGCCGACGGCGCCCCTGCCCCGAGACGCGGCGCCGTGCCATAATGCCTTATCTTTCAGGCATCACGGCTTCAGGAGCCCCCATGCACCTCACCTCAAGACAGACCCTGCTCGACTGGGTCAGGCGCGGCCGCCTGCCACGGGCCTCGCTGCCTGCCGCCCTGGCCCTGTGCGATCTGCCCCCCGGCCCTGCCCGCTGGCAGTGGCTGTTCGACAGGCTGCTGCTCTGGCTCGGCTGCCTCTGCCTTGGCGCCGGCCTCGTCTTCTTCGTCGCCTTCAACTGGCAGGCCCTGGGGCGCCTCTCACGTCTCGCCCTGCTGGAGCTGCCGTTGCTCGCCATGCTCCTGGTGCTCTGGCGCAAACCCATGAGTGACACCCCGCGCCAGGCCCTGCTGCTGGCCCTGGCCCTCAACCTCGGCGCCCTGCTCGCCCTGGTGGGCCAGACCTACCAGACCGGCGCCGACCCCTGGCAGCTCTTCGCCACCTGGGCCCTGATGCTGCTGCCGCTGGCGGCCCTTGGCAGAAGCCCGCTGCTCTGGACCCTGGCCTGGCTGCTCGGTCAGCTCGCCCTGGTGCTCTACTGGCGGCTCGGCCTTCTCGATCTCTTCTTCTCCTTCAACGAGGAGGCCCTCGGCTGGTGCCTGACCCTGCTCAACGCCGCCCTCTGGGGTCTGCTCATCCTGGTGCCCGCCCGCTACGCCCTGATGCCCTCCTGGCTCGCGGGGCTGGCCGCGGGGCTCGGTATCACCCTGCTTACCCTGCTGGCCCTGTTCGATGCCGCCTCTCCCTGGGTCTGGCCTGCCTGGCTCGCCTGGCTCGGCGCCGCCTACCTGCGCTGGCACCACAGGTTCATCGCCGGGCTCGCCATGGGGTGCCTGAGCCTCATCGCCGTGATCCTCGCGGCCCTTGGCAAGTGGATGGAGCCGGACATGAACGGCTTTTTGCTGCTGGCCCTCATCGCCATCGGCCTGTCGGTGATGGCCAGCCGCTGGCTGCAACAACAACGGAGGCAGCATGTCTGATCTCACCCCCTGGGAGCGCCTGCGTGCAGCCCAACTTGTGGAAGGGGATGCCCCCCGGGATGAACAGCCCCACTGGTCGGGCCGTTTTCTGCTCGGCATGGTGGGCTGGATAGCCGCCCTCTTCCTGCTCTTCTTCCTCTTCATGGCCTTCGAGCAGCTGACCCGCGACCCCAACAACGCCCTCGCCATGGGGATGGTGCTGATGGCCGCCGCCCTCGGTCTCAACCGCATGGCGACCCGCAGCGATCTCTGGGATCAGTTCGTGCTGGCGCTGGCGCTGGCGGCAGATGCCTGGCTGCTCTACGGCCTGCTGGACAGGCTGGATCTGAACGTCGCGTGGCTCTGGTTCGGTCTGACCGCCTTCTCCCTCGGGGTGGCCGCCCTGTTCGAGCACTGGCTGATCAGGCTGTTCCACAGCTTCGCCGCCGCCATCCTGCTCACCCTCGCCCTCGCCTGCCTAGGCCTGCACCTGCTGGCCCTGCCGCTGGTGATGGGCGCCGTCGCCCTGTGCTGGCTGCAGGCGGAGCGCGATCCCGCCCGCCATCTGCTCTATGAATCCCTCACCCTGGGGCTGGCACTCTCCCTGCTGGTGCTGGGACGGCTGCACCACCCCCTGTGGGAGGGAGGCACCAGCGTGCTCAATGAGCTCGGCAGCTCCCGCCTGCCCCTCTGGCTCAATCCCCTGCTCTGCGCCGCCCTGCTGCTCGCGGTCATGGTTCGCCTCAGGCTGCCGCTGCGCTACGGGCTGCCGCTGGTGGTGATCAGCGCCATCATTCCCGGCATGGGGGCTGGCGCCCTGGTGCTGGTGCTCGGCTTCTACGCCGGCAGCCTGGCCCTGATGACCCTGGCAGGCCTGCTGCTGCTCGGCTTTGGCTCCCTCTATTACTACGATCTGGGGCTGACCCTGATGACCAAGTCCTGGCTGCTGCTCGCCTCGGGGGCCCTGCTGCTCGGTACCCGTCAGTGGCTCAAGCACCTTCACAACGGGAGCCCCTCATGAGACGCCTCGCCTTTTTGCTGACCGGTCTTGCCCTGCTCGCCGGCATCAACGCCACCGTCTGGCGCTTCGAGCACGCCATGAGCCAGGGGGAGGTGGTGCTGATCGAGCTGGCACCGGTCGACCCCCGCTCCCTGATGCAGGGGGACTACATGCGCCTGAACTACGCCCTCGCCCGCCAGTTGGCGGGCCGCCAGGCCGCCGCCGGCACCCACACCCTGGTCGTTCGCCTGGATGAACATCAGGTGGTGCACTGGGTGGAAGGGGGCAAGCCCGAGGCCCCGGGCCCGGGGGAGCGCCTGCTCAAGGTGCGCCAGCGCGACGGCCAGTGGTTTATCGGGCCTGACGCCTTCTTCTTCGAAGAGGGCACGGGAGATCAGTATGAGTCGGCCCGCTACGGCGAGTTTCGTCTGCAAGAGGATGGCAGCACCCTGCTGGTGGGACTGAGGGACGAGGCGTTCACCCCCCTGGGTCACACCCGCCCGGCCTGGTAAAAAGGGGGCGCCGACCCGGTTGTGAGTGGCAAGATGATGACGGCCCCCGGCGGATAACGTCTGCGCCGGGTGGCGAAACGCCGTGACTTGGCAACACTTGAAACTGGGCACTCGGCAGCAGGACGGTCAGGATGAACATAGACATTGCAGTCCCCCTTCGCAGACTGGTCGCCTGCGCCGCCCTCGCGGCCATGGTCTGGGGCACTCCCGCGACCCAGGCCAGCCCGGCGCTCGCCAGCCTGCACTACCTCACCGAAGAGTACAAACCCTACAACTTCACCGGGGAGGATGGCGCCCCGACCGGCTTTGCCATCGACCTGCTGCACCTGGTGTGGCAAAAGACCGGCACCCCTGTCCAGCCCGTCAGCATCCTGCCCTGGGCCAGGGGCTACTACCTGCTGACCCAGAAACCCAATGTGGTGCTCTTCTCCACCGCCCGCACCGAGGCGCGCAATCCCCTGTTCAAGTGGGCCTGCCCCATCGGCTATGCCGAGATAGTGTTGATGGGGCTCGCCAGTCGCCCCCTGACCCTGACCCGCCTGGAAGATGCCCAGCGCTACACCATAGGCGCCGTGCGATCCGACGTGGGGGAGCAACTGCTGCTCAACGCCGGCTTCGACGAGCAGAAGATCATGACCGCCAACCGCCTCTCCCAGGCCCTGCGCATGCTCACCTCGGGCCGGGTCGATCTGGTCTCCAGCAACAAGTCCACCCTGCTGGATCTCATCAAGACCCAGCAGCTGGATCCTGCCCAGTTCGAGGTGCGCTGGATGTTGAGTTCCGAGCAGTACTGCTTCGCCTTCAGCCACCCGGTGGACGATGCCCTGGTCAGGGAGTTCCAGCTCGGCCTGACCCAGGTGCTGGCCAGCAGCGACTTCCAGCAGCTCCAGCACAAATACTTCCCCTCCCCCTGACCTTTTCCCCCGCCGGGGCCGCCATGGCCCCGGCCCGCCTTTGAGCCAGCGCACGAAACCCGTTTAATGTTCGCCACTTACAACGACAAGGGGTGACGCAGACCGCCTCGGGTCCGTAATATAGGGCGCAGGAGCCTGTTGGCCCCTTTTTCACGGCAAGGGGCAGGGCGCACGGTGGCAGCGACAGTCAGGGGCGGCAGCGTGCCCGCTGGCCGCCTTCATCGGGCAGCGCCGCGCTCACGCCCTTCCCCGCCATCTCTCCGATCTCTTGGGAATACACATGCACAACACAGCGAAATGGTTGATGAGTCTCTCGGTCTGCGCCCTTCTGATGGCCTGCGGCGATGACAAGACCACCGGCAAGGCCTGCCTCGGGTCAAACAACGACACCCTGGTGGAGGGGATGCAGGACAAATGCAAGGCGGGGGACATTGTCGCCACCAAGCACCCGGCCTATTTCTGCGATTTCAACTACGCGGTCACCTTCAACAGCTACAACTCCGCGATTTGCGTCTACTCCGGCGGTCTGAAACCGGAGAGAACCACGGAAAAATCATGACTGGCGACCCATTTGCCCCGTCTGACACGAAGAAGGCGGCAGGATATGTGGTCGATGCCCGGGCGGCGGTGCCGCGCAGGCCATCCGGGGGCGGCTTCGCCCCTATTTCACCCGCATCAGACGGTGATGCTGCCCGGCGCACTCGAGCTGGAGCACCTGGGATCGGGCCATGGCCTCCACCCTGGCCAGCATCTCGGCGCTGTAGCCCTTGCGGCGCATCCATTGCAAGGGCTCCTCAAAGCCCCCTTCGTTGACCACGAAGGTATCTGTGTAGGACTCCTTGACGATGCTGACCACCCAGATGCGCTGCTGAAACTCGCAGAGTCCGGCCACCAGAGTGGCCGCCCGCCCGGCCAGGGCGCGCACACGGCGGGCAAGAAGATGAACCATGGTATGGGCTCCGAACTGATAAAAGGGAAAACAGACTGGCACCCGGGTGGACGCGCCCCCCTGTGCCCTCTCAACCCGCCCCGCTCCTATCGCGGGGCAGACACCTGACTGGAAGGGGGCGGGTTACCGCCCTCCCCTGCGGCCCGGCGCTGGCGCTTGACCGCATACATGCTCGCATCGGCCCGGTTCAGCGCCTCCTCGACGCTGACCTCGGCCGGCATCACGGCCACCGCCCCCACGCTGGCACCGGGATAATGGATCACCTTGTCCCCCACCGGCAGTGACAGCACGCTGTGCTCGAACAGGCGCTGGCGAAACGCCGCCACCGCCCCGTCCAGCGTGTCGGCGCCCGGGAAAGGCCCCATGCCCACGGCCACGAACTCGTCCCCCCCAAAACGGGCCAGCAGATCGCCGCCACGCAGGGTCTCCCCCAGTTGCCGCGCCATGGCGGTGAGCAGCCTGTCCCCCGCCTCGTGGCCATGCTCGTCGTTGATGGCCTTGAAGCCATCGAGATCCACAAAGGCGATGAGCACCGGATGCCCCGCCCGCTCCGACAACGAGAAGAGGCGGGTGAGTTCGAGCATCAGGGCGCGGCGATTGGGGAGCCCGGTGAGGGGATCGGAGAGGGCCAGGCGCGAGAGCTCGTCGTTGGCCTGCTGCAATTGCCGCAGCAGTTGCTCCCGCTCCACCTGTTCGGCAATCAGGTGCGCGAAGAAGGCGATGAGCTGCTGCGCCCCCGCCACCGCGGGCTTTTGTTCGGTACTGGCGCCGCACAGGGTGCCATAGAGGGAGCCGGTCGAGGTGCGCACCGGGCTGCTCAGATAGGAGCGAATGCCGAGCTCGCTGGCCGCCTGGGAGTCCCCCCACAGAGCGGCGACGTCATCGGTGTAGCCAATCTCATCGTCGATGGCGCGGCGACACAGGGTATCGCTCCACTCCACCGTCATCCCCTCGGGGATCTGCAGCCCGGCCACATTGCGGGCATAACGGACATGCTGGGTGCTTTGCCCGAGGTCAATCTCGGTGAGATAGGTCGACTCCAGCCCGGTCACCGACGCCAGCATCTCCAGCAAGGGGCGGGTCAGGCTCTCCAGATCCCGCGCGTTTATCATCTGCTCCGAGAGCGCCAGCAAAATTTTATCCATGCCTACCTCCACTACTGCGTGCATCTGATGGGCGGCTACCTTAGCCAACTCGGGGCGGGCCCGACAAGTGGTAGACCGCGATTGACCGGGGGAAAGATCGATTTGTTCACATTTTGGCATAACCGGACCCCAAGCGGCGTCGCCATGCGAAACACAGGGGCACAACCCTGCCCTCGCCCCTGGGTGCCGGGTCGATTCCTGCCGCGTATTCACCCACGGTCACCATCCCCTCTCCCCTTGGGGGAGAGGGTTAGGGTGAGGGGTCGCTCACCTGATTGGCACGGCGCCACCATGTAGGGTCGATTAGCGAAGCGTAATCGTCCGCAGTAACCATCCCCTCTCCCCTTGCGGGAGAGGGTAAGGGTGAGGGGTCGGTAACATCATTGCCTGGTGCAATGCCGCCCCACGCCTCAATGGCACGGCTTCGCCATTCAGGACGCGAGGACTCCGTCCTCGATGGGGTTTCGCCCGCGAGCCTCGGCGACTTCGGTTTGATCCCCTCTCCCCTTGGGGGAGAGGGTCAGGGTGAGGGGTCGGTAACGTCATTGCCTGGTGCAATGTCGTCCCACGCCTCAATGGCACGGCTTCGCCGCGCAGGACACGAGGACGCTGTCCTCGATGGGGTTTCGCCCGCGAGCCTCGGCGACTTCGGTTTGATCCCCTCTCCCCTTGGGGGAGAGGGTTAGGGTGAGGGGTCGGTAACGTCATTGCCGGGTGCAATGTCGTCCCACGCCTCAATGGCACGGCTTCGCCGCGCAGGACACGAGGACGCCGTCCTCGATGGGGTTTCGCCCGCGAGCCTCGGCGACTTCGGTTTGATCCCCTCTCCCCTTGCGGGAGAGGGTTAGGATGAGGGGTTCGGTAACGTCATTGCCTGGTGGAATGTCGTCCCACGTGTGAATGGCATGGCTTCGCCATGCAGGACACGAGGGCTCGGCCCTCGACGGAATTTAGCCCGCCAGCCTCAGCGACTTCGGTTTGCTCCCCTTTCCCCCTGCGGGAGAGGGTTAGGGTGAGGGGTTCGGTAACGTCATTGCTTGGTGCAATGTCGTCCCACGTGTGAATGGCATGGCTCCGCCATGCAGGACACGAGGGCGCTGCCCTCGACGGGGTTTCGCCGCCGCTGCGCGGCTGGGCGAGTGACTTTGGAAAGACCCAAAGTCACCAAAGGTCTTCTCCCCCGCTTGTTCGCCCTCCTGCGTCGGGTGCCCTCGGCTCACCCGTTTGTCCTACGGCACGCGCCGATGGGCCATCCATGGCCCAGCGCCGCTCGCTCGGCGTCCTGCCTCGCGACCTGGACAAACGGGCTCACCTCGGCAAACAACAGGGGGCAACACCCAACCCGCAGCACCGAGGCCAGTTAATTGACCATGACCTTGTGTTTACGGGGTCAGGGTCGGGAGGGCTGTTCTCTCAGAGCCACCCCCTCGCCCACCCCATGGCGAGATCAGATTGTCGCACCTATGCAACAAGAGCCATCAACATGGTTGCATAGGTGAAAAAAATCATGGCGGGTATAACGGCAAGCGGCACCCATCCCTATCGGGAAACGGTTTTATATTGAAGGCCCGATAGTGAATATTTCTTATTGATAAAAATTAAATTTCTCGAATGTACTACGACCTGAATAGACAAAAACAAATGTATAACAACACATTGTTTATTCGCAGTGAAAAAATAAATATATATAGGCAAACGATATTTATATGGAAACATTACAAGGCTCTTTTATTAATAAAGATTTCATTTCAATAAATGACCTCTACAACGCATATAGAAAAGCTAAGCAAGAAGCTTTTTTTGATCAATTTTATCCATCCAAACATGCTTTTTTAGATTTTGAGAAAGACATCGATAGAAACTTGCTATCTCTTTTAGATGAATTGTTATCCCCCTTGGAATGTCCATGGTGGTCAGATTCAACATCTCTTGGAAGCTATTTTTATGTACCCAAATCAATCGATGACTCACTGTTTAAAATTGAAGATGACTCTCATTTCTGCTCTGTAGATCCAATAGAAGACTGGAATAGGCGATGTAGAAAGTCAAAAAACAAAGCTTCAGCAACATATCGTTTAATTGCCGATGCAAAGGTAAAATGGCATATTATCTCAGCTTTATGGATCATCAAGGTTGGTTATAAATATGAATCTGTAACAGATCCGAAAATATCATACGGCAATCGCCTAAGGACTAAAAATACAAAAAACAACGAAATATTAGAAACTTCAGTTAATACTGATAGTCACGCTCTATTCTTACCATACTACCCTGCTTATAAAAAATGGAGAGGTAATGGCTTAAATGTCATGAGGCAGCAGCTATCAAACGGAAAAGATATAACTGCCATAACAATGGACATTGCTAAATTCTATCATAGATCTTCACCAAGATTTTTAACTGATGAACGTTTTCTAAGAAAGGCTTGTATAAGCCTATCTAAAGATGAGTTACTATTTACAAAGCAATTTATTGCATCAATTAACACTTGGTACAAGTCAACACCTGACTATAATCTTAGAAGTGAGGGCGCATTACCAGTAGGTCTATCCGCCTCTAAAGTAATATCTAACTGTCTTCTTTTTGAATTAGACCTAAATATTAAAAAATATCTTTCTCCACTTTATTATGGCAGATATGTCGATGATTTATTTATTGTATTAAAAACAGACAGGTCATTTAAAGATAGTGAGTCAATTCTTCGCTTTTTCACTAAAAAAATAAAAAATTTAAAATTAACTAGATACAATAAAAAAATAGATGGTTTAAGAATTCGTTTTGAATATGCATCTGACTGCGATTTAAAATTATCCTCAAAAAAGCAAAAAATATTCCAGCTATCATCTCAACATGGTTTAGACCTAGTAAATCAAATATCAAGTCAAATAAGAGAGCAATCTAGTGAATATCGTATGCTCCCGAATTTACCTAGTAGTAGCACTAAAATGGCAGAAAAAACTCTATTAGCAAATTCAGATTCATCCTTGACAGCTGATGCACTAAGAAAAGCAGATGTCATATCTATCAGAAGGTTAGGTCTTTCACTACTAATACGAGATGTCGAGGCATATTCAAATTCATTAACCCCAGAAGAATGGCAAAATATAAGAAAAGAATTTTATGGTTTGTCACATCGTTATCTATTAACCCCGAAAGGTTTTTTTGAGTTTTCAAGTTATTATTCCAGAGTTTTCCAAGTGATGGTAAAAAACTTGGATTTTGAAGATGCTCATTCATTTTTAAAATGTCTTAAGAAAATACTTAAAATAATATCAAGGACGACCACATCAAACATATCTACTCAAGATGCCAAAACCTGTGAGAGGTACTTTGCTTATACACTATACGAAATAGCAATCAGAACTTGCACCAGCAATTTATTTTCAGCATGGGACATGCTAGAAAAATTAATAAGCGCTATTGAAGTTCTTATTCATCCACTTCCAACACATGAATTCTCAACTAAAAACCTATGCCACGCTATTTTAAGAAGCGACCTTGCTATTACTCCATATAAACGACATTGGATATATGAACAACACGAAGATTATGACTATGATTTAAACTCATTAAATGATCAAGACAAAAATCGCTTAAGCTATATCTACAAATTTCAGAAACATTCACGAGTTAAAAGGCCTGATCCAAAGGCAATGCTTTTTCCGACAAGACCTCTCACAGTTCAAGAAATAGTACTTGTATGTCCAGAAACATTATCTGATAACGAGCTATTAAAATCTTTAATTTTTGCATTTCGAGGTGCTAAAACCTCAAATATATCCCCAGTTGGAATGCTTAACAATAATGAAATTCATGTCCCTCACAAAAATAAAGATAAAGTAAAAGTTGCGATAACTAATTTTGAAGTCACAGAAGAACAATATTTAGCTTCATTGGAAGGCGAGCAGTTCGATTTAAGTTTAGATCGATTTGAAAAAATAAACACATTAATCAACAACATAATAGCTACTAAAGAACGTGTTGATTATATAGTTTTCCCAGAATGTGCCATCCCATTACATTGGGCAATAAACATAGCAGTAAAATTATCTCACAAAGGTATCTCATTCATTTCCGGAATCGAGTACCACACCAAGAGAACATATGGCGATAAAACAACAATAAGAAATGACTGCTTAATTTCATTAATTACAAAATGGCCATATTACACAACCAGTTTTTTGTTTTTACAACCGAAATTGAATCCTGCTCATGGGGAGCGAAAAAAACTTAGAGAAAAAAATTTAGAGCTTTATTCTCCCAGTGAAAAAGAAAGACTTCCAGTATATCATCATGGCAATTATATTTTTGGCATTCTGATCTGTAGTGACCTAACAAGTCCTCATAATAGAGTTAGATACCAAGGCGAAGTAGACAGTCTATTTGTCTTGGAATGGAACAAAGATATTAATACATTTGGCTACCTAGTTGAGAGTGCTTCTCATGATATTCATACATTTATAATCCAAGTTAATAATAGGATTTATGGTGACAGTCGAGTAAGAACTCCATATAGTAAATCTCATATGCGTGATGCAGTAAGGATAAAAGGGGGTATATCAGATTATTTCATAATTGCAGAAATTGATTACCTTCCATTAAGGAAACATCAAGAAACCTATTTAGTTAATGGCATTGAAGATAACAAAGAAAGTATATTCAAGCCTATACCTATCGGCTTTTCCATGACCGAGAAAAGAAAATCAAAATGACCAACATAGATACTTTTTGCTTAAACATAACCCCTAGTTATATGCATGAAACGTCTTCACTCAATGATACTGTTGAGATAATTTCAAATATCTCAACGACTGGTGGATTAATTGTTGCGGTAGTAACTGGAGTGATTGCATACTGTAGCTACAAAAATAACCTAATCGAAATTAGAAAAAGTAATGCATATAGTTTGTACCAAACATATTTAAACTTATGCCTTTGCCATCCTGAGTATTCAAAAGGATATGAAAGAACAACTCATATCAAAGATGATAGTTATGTAAAGTATTCTTGGTTCGTTTCAAATATGCTATTCACTTTTGAACAGGTATTAAACACATCAAAAGATGATAAAAAATGGGTTGATACTATAACTTATCAATTATCAATTCACAAAAAGCACTTGGCGTATTCTAGAACAGTAAGAGAAAGAGAATGGGATGAGCCTTTGCAGAATATTTTAGATAAAATAATCTCACCCTGAAATACATAAAAGGCAGATTAACTTCATATTTATATAAAAAAACGCAGCCTTGAGCTGCGTTTTTTTTATTCCTGATTTGTACAGATCTAGTTATCACCTGACACCGGCCTCAAACCGGTGTCTTGTTTACGCTACTTTAGTGCGCACTTCCTTCGGTATCAATTTCAGA
>NZ_JBFOCV010000023.1:0-2896 GCF_040907975.1 Aeromonas sp. s10
TCGCAGTCGATGCAGTAGTGCGGGCCGGTGCCACTGATGCGGGCGGCGTGGATGCGGGCAGCGAGTTGCTGCTCGCTGATGTCGGCCAGTCGTTCGAGTTCATCGTCGAGGCGGCTCATGGTCAGTCCCATAGCTGGATCAGCGGCTGCTCGGCCTGGGTGGGGGCCGCTGGCATTGTGATGAGGGTTCCGGTCGGGAGGATGGGGCCGAGCGCGGCCAAACCGGGGTTGAGTGCGAGCACCTGCTCGGTGATGCCTGCGGTGTAGCCGTAGTGCCGGAACAGGATGAGGTCGAGGGTGTCACCCTGTTGGCTGCGCAGCTCCATCAGATGAGCGCCACGGTGATGTGGGTGGTACCGAGGATGTCGCGAATGGCAAAGCGGGCGTCGCGGTAGAGGTCGTCAGAGCTGATGATTTTGGCATCGGCCCCTTTGACGCCATCACCGGTGGCGCTGTAGTCGGTGTAACGCTCCAGCAGGTTGGCGCGGGTCATGGCATAGATGGCGCGCCGGTAGCTGTGCAGGTACGCCGATTCGCCATTGATGACCTCGCCCGGTACGGCGGCCAGGGTGGCGACCCCTTCTGCCTCACGGGCGCGGCGCCAGTCAGCCAGATCCCGGTTGACGCTGGTGATGGCGTCGATCACGGCATGCTTGAGGCGGGCCGTGGTGACGGTGCCATCGAGTCGGACGGTGTCACGTAGGTCAGGCAGCGAGATCGCCGGCCAGAAGGTGGTGGAGTCTATCTCCCCTTCGGCTGGCGACGTGGGGGCATTGGCAATGAATCCGGTGCTCATGGTGCTCCTTTTCCGCTTGTTGGGCGGTGGTCGGGCCGTCTGGTATGCGCAACGCATTCGTCAGGCCCGAGCCGCCCAGGGTGCGGGGTTCGCTCGGTTAGCTGCCGCCGCCGGTGGCGTCGGGCTGCTGTTCGGTGGTGCCGCTTTCGGCTGCCATTTGCTCGGCGTCTCTGGCGGCTTGTTCTGCTTCTGCCTGTTCTTCCGCTGCTTTGGCTGCCTGTGCGGCTTCTTTTTCCTTCTTGATGTCGCGCTCGAGCACTTCGAGATCTTTCTTGATGCCCACCTTGTCGTGCAGTTCGAGTGCGCGGCGGTAGTGCTGGGCAGCCTGCTCCTTGAACCCTTCGGCCAGGGCGGCGCGGCCCACGGCCTTGTGCAGCTTGGCGTGAACCTGGTCGAAGATGTCGGAGTGGGTCAGCAGCTCGAGGTAAGCGCACAGCAGGCCATAACTGGGGCCTGCGCCTGCCTCTTGCAGCTTGATGCCGGTGTCGGCGACCTCTTCGGCGATCAGGGTGGCGGCGGTGCGCTCATAGCGGTCCGGGGTACTGAGGCCGTGGCGGATCACGTAATCGGCCATGTTGAAGGCCCCTTCGAGATCGCCGGTGTCGAGGGTCCAGAGCATGACGGTGACGAGGACGTCATCTTGTCCGCCCCGGTCGGCGGCCAGCAGGCCATCAATCCACGGCGTGTAGACCGGCAGCATGGTGCGCTTGGCGTCGATCTTGCGCTCGATGCTCTGGATGCCCTTGAGGGTGCGGCGGTGTTCGGCCAACTGCATCAGCTGCAGCTCGTAGGCGTTGGCGCGGGCCTGGTCGAATTGGGGATTGGCCGCCCCTTGCAGGGCGGCCAGTGCTCTTTCGCGGTGGCGGCGGGCGGGAGTCATGTCACCCCCTTACTCGCCAGGGGCCGGATTCGGCCCGATGACGATGTTTTCGACCAGGGCGGCGCAGTCGTAGTCCTCGACCACGTAGGCGTCGTTGGTGCTTTCGTAGTTGACGATGCGGTTGCGCTTGGGCTCGTCGTCGATGTGACGACGGCGGGCGCCGGTCTGCCAGTAGATGGAGAGGTTGCTGAGCTTGGTGATGAGCAGCTTGTCTTCGGGGAAGAAGGGGACGCGCACAGCCTTGAGGCCACCGATTTGCTTCTGGCTCACCAGCACCTGACCAGCCAGTTTGTTCTGGTTGTCGCCCGCATCGTTGATGATGGGGAAGTATTTGTCGGAGAGCATCTTGCGGCCACAGATGACCACCAGGTCGGTATCGTCCTGATACCAGGGTTTGATCAGCTCGTTCACAACGTCGTATACCAGGGCGTCGATGTTTTTGTAATCGCCGTCGGTGGCATCGACGTAAATCTTGCCGCTGCCCTCGGTTCCTTCGCTCATGACCTGGGCCGGGGCGTCGGTGCGGATGTGTTGCAGCCAGCCGATGTTGACGTCTTGCAGCAGGGGGTTGGCGTTGCGGTCGGTGTCGGCGGCGGCGCTGGTGCCATGCCAGCCAATCATGATGCGGTCCAGCCCCTGACGGGTGAGGATGGCGTCACGGACACGGGTCTGGAAGTCGGGGAACTTGGCCCAGGCGTCGATCTGGCCGTAGCCAATCTGGGTGTCGAAGTTGGTCTGGGCGCATTCGTAGCTCTGGTCGTAGAGACCGTGCGGGCTGTTGGGCTGGCGGTCTTTGGTGTCGGTGTTGGTGCGACCGGCGATGGTGCTGGTGATGCCGATACCGACCTTTTGGCCTTTCATCTCATCGACAGGGGTGACGTTGATCATGCCGAGGAAGGCGACCGACTCCTGCATTTTGGTTTCCAGGGTCTGCTGGACGCTGGGCTGCACGTTGAACTGCACCATGGCGCTGGTGATAGCGTTGAGTTTGGCCACCTGGTTGGTGAACTCGTTGAACTTCTGGCGGGTTTCGTTACGCATTGGGCATGGTCCTTAGCAGTCGGTTTGAATGGAGGCGCTATCGCCACCGGTGGCGGGCGGGCGTTGCTGGTTGAACGCTTCCTGGCCCTCCAGCTTGGCGGTGAGGTCGGCCAGCGCCTTGGCGGTGGCGTCCTGCTTGTTGGTCAGCTCGGTGAGGGTCTGGGCCTGCTCGGTGAACTT
>NZ_JBFOCV010000024.1:0-8818 GCF_040907975.1 Aeromonas sp. s10
GACACCGTCCGACTCGATGGCACCGTCACCACGGCCCGCCTCAAGCATGCCGTGATCGACGCCATCACCAGCGTCAACCGGGATCTGGCTGACTGGCGCCGCGCCCGTGAGGCAGAAGGGGTCGCCACCCTGGCCGCCGTACCGGGCGAGGTCATCAATGGCGAATCGGCGTACCTGCACAGCTACCGGCGCGCCATCTATGCCATGACCCGCGCCAACCTGCTGGAGCGTTACACCGACTACAGCGCCACCGGTGATGGCGTCAAAGGGGCCGATGCCAAAATCATCAGCTCTGACGACCTCTACCGCGACGCCCGCTTTGCCATTCGCGACATCCTCGGTACCACCCACATCACCGTGGCGCTCATCTGATGGAGCTGCGCAGCCAACAGGGTGACACCCTCGACCTCATCCTGTTCCGGCACTACGGCTACACCGCAGGCATCACCGAGCAGGTGCTCGCACTCAACCCCGGTTTGGCCGCGCTCGGCCCCATCCTCCCGACCGGAACCCTCATCACAATGCCAGCGGCCCCCACCCAGGCCGAGCAGCCGCTGATCCAGCTATGGGACTGACCATGAGCCGCCTCGACGATGAACTCGAACGACTGGCCGACATCAGCGAGCAGCAACTCGCTGCCCGCATCCACGCCGCCCGCATCAGTGGCACCGGCCCGCACTACTGCATCGACTGCGAAAACACCATCCCGCAGGCGCGCCGTGAAGCACAGCGGGGCTGCGAACGCTGCGCCGAGTGCCAGACCATCCACGAATTTCAAACCGCTCGCCACTACGGCGGCAAACGATAGGAGAGCACGATGCCAGAACCCATTTCATCCAGTGCAGCAACCAGCACCCTGAGCGCCTTGGCGTTGCTGTCCCTCTTCCCGGGCGTAGACCCCGGCGTCCTGCTCGGTGCATTCGCCGGGGCGCTGGTGTTCATCGCCACCACCGCCGAGCTGGGCAACCTGCGCAAAGCGGGCCTGTTCGTTGCCGCCTTCGTGGCGGGGGCACTGGCGGCACCGCTGGTTGCCGCCATGCTGGCCAGCGTGCTGCCACTCAGCGTCGAGGTCCCAAGGGCCGTCGGCGCAATGCTCGCCTCGGCGCTGGCCGTCCACCTGTTGCAGTGGATCCTGCGCAAAACGCCGGAAGACCTGCTCAAACTCCGCAAAGGGGGCTGATATGCACCAACAGGACAGTAAAGCCTTCTCCGGGGTCTTGTGGCTTGCGGGACTCCTGAAAGTTGTTGAGAAATCAGCGTGGCAATGGGCTGCAGTCTGCTTGTTGTTGATGTTGGTTGAATTTGTGAGAGGCGCACCGTTCAACCCGCTGAACTCCTTCGTAACGTCGGTCGTTTGCGCATTGGCTTGCGCATTCGTAATTGAACTACCGCGAGTGGTAATCCGGTTCATCAAATGGGCTCGGCGTAAGCGCCAAGCCTGCAAAGGGGGCTGACATGCTGACCATCCTCTACGCCATGATCTGCGCCGCGATCGCGCTGCGCATCGCCACCTTCAACCGCAACGGGGGCGACTATCGCCCCCTCCCCGCCGTGCTGGCCTGGCTGCTCACCTTCGCCGCCGGTTCCGTGCCCCTGCGTGCCCTGATCGGGGCTCTGCCCGCTCCTGACCCCGCCGCCGTCCTGCTGGCTTCTGTCGTACTCACCGCCCTGATCGGTTCCCGCGGATCCGTCATGCGCCTGCTGCCACGGCGGCGCCAGCAACCGACCACCGCCAGCCACCTGAACGGGAGGTTTCAACCATGAGCCTGAAAAAAGGGGATACCGGCGCCGCCGTCGCCGACCTGCAGCGTCGCCTGGCCAAAGCCGGTTATCCGCTCGATCCGGATGGCTGGTTTGGCGATGCCACCGAGCGTGCCCTGCTCGCCTTTCAGCGGGACTACATGATCACCGCCATCGGCCAGGCTGGCCCCCGCACCATGGCCGCCCTGCTCGGCAGCGAGCGGGGCAACCAGTTGCGCATCGGCGACATGCAGGCTGGCGCTGACCTGCTGGGCCTGCCGCTGGCCACCATGGCCACCGTCGCCCAGGTCGAGAGCATCGGCGAGGGGTTCACCACCGACATGCGCCCGGTGGTGCTGTTCGAGCGGCATGTGTTCTATAAGCAGCTCACCCAGCACCTGGGCAAGGCCGCCGCCGACCAGATGGCCGCCCATTACCCCAACCTGGTCAACCCCAAGCGTGGCGGCTATGCGGGCGGGGCGGCCGAGTGGGAGCGGCTGCAACTCGCCATCAGCCTGCACCGGGATGCCGCCATAGAGTCGGCCAGTTGGGGGATGTTCCAGATCATGGGCTTCCACTGGCAGGCGCTGGGCTTTGCCTCGGCCAGCGACTGGCAGACCGCCATGCAGCGCAGCGAAGTGGACCACCTCACCGCCCTGTGCCGCTTCATCCAGCAAGATCCCGCCATGCACAAGGCCATGCAGGGTCGCAAGTGGGCTGACTTTGCCCGCCGCTACAACGGCCCGGCCTACAAGGACAATGACTACGACACCAAGCTGGCCAAGGCATATGACCACTTTGCCAAGGTCTATCCGGTGAAGGAGGTGGCAAATGCACATTGAAATCACAGGCCGGATGACTGGGAAAACTGAACGGCTTATCGCGACAGCGAACCAGTTGATAGCCCAGGGCAAGAGGGTGGTGATCGTCTGTAGCAATAACCGCTTCATGATGGCCCTTTTGCAAAAGGGGTGTCCGGGAGCAAAGGTCAGCGGTGACAAATACCTGAACAAAAAAGAGTGGTTTGCCGAACTCGATGCAGACCCTGATGTGATCTGGATGTATGACGAGTTCGACTGGTTCCAAAACCAGAGCGTTATCAAGATCCGCCCAAATGGGTATTACTGCACCACGCCAAGGCCGCCATTTAACTTGATGAAGCCAAAGGGGGACCGCCCCATTGCCAAGTTGATGCAGACGTATCAGACCCACGTCGACACCATCATCATCATGCCCTGTCACACTCACCTTCGTGACGACTCGATCCCGATGGATTTCTGGGGGGTTGATTGTGCTGAATAACCTCCTGCGCTCCCCCCTCACCTGGTTGCTGCTGGCCCTGACCGTCGCCTTGGCTGGCTGGGGCTGGTCGGCCACCTCGGCAGCGACCGCCAGAGGCAAGGTCGATACCCTGCAAAGCGACCTCAAGGCCGCCAACGACAAGGCCAAAGAGGCCGAGCAGCGGGAAAAGGCCAAAGACGAGGTGATCGATACCCTCACCGGCGAATTGGACGCCCAGGCAACCGCCGCCGCCACGCTGCAACGCCAGCTTGGCAATTTGACCATCACGGCCGCCACCCGGGCCGACACCATCAAGAGGCTCAAACGTGATAATGCTGAACTCAAGGAGTGGGCTGATCGCCCTCTGCCTGATCCTGTTGTCAGGCTGCTCCAGCGCCCCGCCCTCACCGGCGCCGCAGATTATCAGGCTCACCTGTCCAGCCCCGGCGCCCTGCCAACTGCCGGCAGCCAGCCCGGTCAATAACGGCGATCTGCTCGACCAACTGACCCAGACCGAGTCCGCCTGGGCAACCTGCGCCGCCCAGGTCGACAGCCTTATCGCCTGCCAGCAACGCCACCAGTACAGGAGGGAAAATGGAAAAGCCAAAACAGATCCGTGAGGTGTTGCAGCAGTGCATCCCGCTGCTGCGCCAGAACCCGGATCACATGATGATATTCGTCGACAAGGGCAAGCTGGTTGCCACCGGCGCCGCCAGCCTGTCGTTTGAATACCAGTACGAACTGACCATCATCGTGGCCGACTTTGCCCAGAACGTGAACACCGTCATGGTGCCGCTGCTGGCATGGATCAGGCAGTACCAGCCAGAACTGATGATGAACAGCGACAAGCGCGAAAACGCCATGCGGTTCGAAGTCGAGATCCAGAACAACGAAACCTGCGACATCGAAATCAAGCTGCCACTGACCGAGCGGGTCAAGGTATGGAAGGATGACCAGGGCCTGCACTACGAACACCTGCCCGAACCGCCAGAAGACCCCTACGACGGCATCACCTGGGAACTGTTCATCAACGGGGAGTATCAGCCGTGGCCGCCGACATCGACCGTCTGAACGACTTCGCCGCCAGGTTAGAGCTGATCCGGGCCAACCTGTCGCAGCGGGAGCTGGCCAAATTTGCTGACCAGATGGCCAAAGAGATGCGCGACAGCAACGCCAAGCGCATCAAAGACAACGTCACCCCGGAAGGGGACAAGATGGACCCGCGCAAGCCGCAGCGCGGCAACCGCGAGATAAAGTTCATCTACACCACCAGTGACAAAGAAGTGCGCCACCTGAAAAGCTGGCGCGGCACTCGCAGCTACATCATCGGCTTCGATATCATGCGGGGCGGCATCCGGACCTTCAAACGATCACGCATCAAGCGCTTCATCAAGGTCGATGCCAGCAAGGGCGACACCGTCAACAAAAGTCGGCTCAAGCGCAAGATGTTCTCCCGCCTCATCAAGTCGACATGGCTCAAGGCCAAGGGCTATAGCGACAGGGCCGAGGTCACATTCGCCAGCACTGCCGATAAAATCGCCCATATCCACCACTACGGTCTGAAAGACAAAGGCAGCAAGGGGCAAGACATTCGATACCCGGAACGGCGGTTACTGGGGATGGATGACAAAGACATCGACAAGGTCGAAGACCTGCTGCTCGCCCAGCTCACCAAAGGGCTGTAACCAACGCCGCCAGTGTGCCAGCGCCGTACACACTGGCCGCCTCTCGCCTTACTCGCCATTACCCAAAACAATGGCCCCATGCAACCGACCCCGACTGAACTCCAACGCCTGATCGACAACCTGATCCGCATCGGCACCGTCACTGCCGTGCGATCAGGGGAGTGTCGCGTCAAGACAGGCGACCTCATCACCAACTGGCGGCCCTACGCAACTGCGCGGGCCGGGAGGAATCGCACCCGCCATCGCCTCTCCATTGGCGAACAGGTGCTGATGCTCTCGGTCAGCGGCGATCTGCGCAATGCCTACATCGTCGGCCCCATCAATTGCGCTGCCTTCCCAGAACCCTTGGCAGGCGATGACAACCCGGACCTCGACCGCACTGAATACGCTGATGGCGCCGTCATCGAGTACAACCCGGCCACCGGCACGCTCAATGCGATCGGCATCAAGACCGCCACCATCTCCGCCTCGGTGACCGTCAAGCTGATCACCCCCCTGGTGGAATGCTTCCAGGCACTCAAGGTCGGTTCGACCATCGAGGCGGGCGGCAAGATCACCGCCCCCAGCGCCAACATCGGCGGAATCGAGGTGACCACCCACAAGCACGGAAATGTCAGCACCGGCAGCGGCACCTCCGGGGGCCCGCAATGAACTGGCTCGGCATGAATGCAGCCACCGGCCGCGCCATCAGCGCTACCGACCACATCATCCAGTCGGTGCGCGACATCCTCATCACCCCGGTGGGATCCCGCGTCATGCGCCGCGACTACGGCAGCGAGCTGTTTAACCTCATCGACCAGCCACAGCATCAGGCTACCCGCCTGCGCCTGATGGCCGCCACCGTACAGGCCCTCATCAACTGGGAACCCCGCATCACCATCACCCGGGTCGATGTGCTGGGCGGCGGCATGGATGGCGCCCTTACCGTTGAGCTCACCTGGCAGCGCAAGGACGGCGGCGCGCCGGAGTCTGCTTCTATCGCCATCCCCACAGGAGCCGCCAATTGAGCAACGTGGATTTGACCCAGCTCCCGCCGCCCTCGGTGGTGGAGCCCCTCGACATTGAGACCATCCTGGCCGAGCGCAAGGCCACCCTGGTGAGCTACTACCCGGCAGACCAGCAAGCCGCCATCGCCGCCACCCTGGAACTCGAATCCGAGCCGCTCAACAAGCTGCTGCAAGAGAACGCCTATCGGGAGGTGGTGCTGCGGGCCCGCATCAACGATGCCGCCAAGCAGACCCTGCTCGCCTTTGCCAGCGGCACCACCCTCGACCACCTGGTCGCCGAGTACAACATCGCCCGCCTGCTGGTCACCCCGGGGGATCCGGCGGCCAATCCGCCTGTCGATCCGGTCTATGAATCGGATGACCGCCTGCGCCTGCGCGGCCAGATGGCTTTTGAGGGGCTGACCACCGCCGGGCCAGTCAATGCCTACAAGTTTCACGCCCTGTCAGCCAGCGCCGAGGTGGCGGATGTGGCCGTCGACAGCCCCTCGCCGGGTACCGTGCGGGTGACCCTGCTATCCCCTGCCGGCCAACCCAGTGCCGACACCCTCAATCGGGTCAGCCAGGCGCTTTCGGCAGATGATGTGCGCCCCCTGTGCGATCTGGTGGCCGTCGAGCCCTCCCAGATCAAGCCCTATGCCGTCGATGCCACCCTCAACGCCACCGGCCTTGGCAAGGAGCAGGCCATTGCAGCGGCCACCGCTGCCATGAACCAGACCGCTGCCGCCTATTACCGGGTCGGGGCCACCGTCCCGCTCTCGGCCATCTATGCCGCCCTGCACCAGCCGGGGATCGACAGCGTCACCCTGCGCGCACCGCTGACAGATGTCACCTGCACGGCGCAGCAGGCCGCCAAACTCACCACCCTCCACCTCGATTAAGGACCAGACCATGGCAAACGCCCTCTATGACAAAGGCCGCGAGAAGTTTCTCACCGGCGCCATCAACGCCAGTGCCGACACCCTCAAGTGCGCGCTGATCAAAGACACCTACGCCCCCACCCTGGGCAGCGACGAGTTTTTCAGCACGCTCTCGTCCCACGTGGTCGGCACCCCGCAGACCCTGACCAGCAAGACGGTCACCGGCGGCGTGCTGGACGCCGCCGACGTCACTTTCAGCGCCGTGCCCACGGCGGCGGTGAAGTATTGCGCCATCTACAAAGACACCGGCAGCGCCGCGACCAGCCCGCTGATCGCCCTGTTCGACACGGCGGCGGGCCTGCCGGTCAGCACCAACGGCGGCGACATCATCATCGCCTGGGACAACGGCGCCAATAAGATCTTCAAACTCTGATGGCAACCCTCTATCCCGTCTGGCGCGGGTCACTGACCTATCACGACGGCACCCTGTCATTCGACGGGGCGGCGATCTACCGGGGCACCCTGCAGGGTGACGATGACCCCGCGCCGGTCGCCATTGCCGGGGTCAGGATCGGCCTGTCACCGGTCGGGATAGCGGCAGGGCCAATCGGCAGCATGGCGGCATTACAGCGCGCCAGGCCCGCCGGAGTCAGTCAGTTCGCAGCAGGCACGGCCAAGCTGACCCATCGCACCGCACCCGGCGCCATCGAGGCGGGTGCCTATGGCGCCCCGGATATCACCACCCGCGCCAGTGTGGGGAGCCTGGGGGATCTGCTCGCCATGGGCGCGGCCGAACTCACCCCCCTCGTCCGCGTGCCGGGGCTCAGTGCCGGTGCGCTGGGCATCGCCACGCTCAGGGCCAGGCTTGCGGCAGGCAGCATGCAGCCAGACGCCATTGAGGCGCCGACCATTGGGCAACGCCTCGCTCCTGCCGGCTTCGATCTTGGCGCCATGGGCAGCCACCGTGCCCGAGTGCGCCAACTCGTCGGCACCCTGTCTGATGGTCAGAGCGGTGCCCCAAGGCTCAACACCCGACTGGCTCAGGCCGCGACCCCGTTCACGGGCGCAGTGGGGAGCCCCGTCGCCAAGTACGCGCGGATCCTCTATCCGCTGGCCCCGGCGGTCCCTCTCCCGGGTCTGCCCGCCATCACCGCCGCACTGGTCCCGGCCCCGCTGCTACCTTCGGCACTCTCGCCGATTGCCAGTTCCGCGCGCCTGACCACACGGGGCTTTGATGGCTGTACGTTCGGCGCGGCCAAGGTGCATCGTCTGCCCCTGCCATTGCCGACCACCCGGGATATGCTGCCGCCCTCAGCCACCCGGCTGGAACACCTTGCCGCGGCCACCCTGGCCAGCACAGTGACGCCGGAGGTGATCACCACCACCCGCTTTGCTGACACCTGCCCGGCCCCGCTGCTGCCCTGGCTCGCCTGGGCAAGGTCGGTGGATTGGTGGGAGCTGGCCGAGTCAGAAGACCAGCAGCGAGCCCTCATCAGCGCCTCGTTCCGCCTGCACCAGCGCAAGGGCACCCCCTGGGCCATCAAGGAGGCGCTGGCCGTGCTGGGCTTTGGCGACAGCACCATCATCGAACGCGCTACGGGCCGCCGCTATGACGGCACGCTCGCATACAACGGCAACGAACCCCACGGGGATCCGTCCCAGTGGGCCGTCTATCGCGTCATCCTCGCCCGCCCGGTCACCACCGTGCAGGCCAACCGCATCCGGCGCCTGCTGGCAGAGATGGCCCCGGCCCGCTGCCATCTGGCGGCCCTCGATTACACCCAGGCGCCCCTGACCTACAACGGCGCCGCAACCTACAACGGCAACTACAACCACGGAGCCTCCTGATATGGCGAATTTACAAGAGGTGGTGAGCTGGGACGCAGGCGTCTATCAGCTCGAAACCAGCGACCCGGTGCTCGGCGGCCCGGGGGGTACCTCCAACAAGCAGGCCCAGGCGCTGGCGAACCGCACCGCCTACCTGAAAAAGCACATGGATGACCTGGAAGGCGGCACCACCGCTGCGGGCAAGGCCAACAAGCTCACCACGGCGCGCACCATCGCCGTGGCCGGGGATGTGACCGGTCAGGCCTCGTTCGATGGCAGCGGTAACATCTCTATCACCGCCACCTATAAAAACTCCGGGGTGGTAGCGGGGACCTATCGCTCCGTCACCGTCGATGCCAAGGGCAACGTCACCGCCGGCAGCAACCCCACCACCTTGTCGGGCTATGGCATCACCGATGCC
>NZ_JBFOCV010000025.1:0-69239 GCF_040907975.1 Aeromonas sp. s10
TTCGAGCTGGGCGATTTGACCGTGGTGGGCGGCACCGTGACCGGGCTGACCAGCTCCGATGGCGGCAAGACCTGGACCGGTACCTTCACCCCGACGCAGGGCTTTGAAGGTACGGCATCAGTCACCGTCAAGCCTGGCAGCTACACCGACCTGAACGGCAATGCGGGCACTGGCGGCAGCGACCGTGCCCCGGTGGACACGGCGGCCCCGAGCGTGGAAGTCAACATCGTTGACGACAAGCTGACCGTGGGTGAGACCAGTCCGGTGACCTTCACCTTCAGCGAGAAGGTGACCGGGTTCGAGCTGGACGATCTGACCGTGGTGGGCGGCACCGTGACCGGGCTGACCACCTCCGATGGCGGCAAGACCTGGACGGCGACCTTCACCCCGACGCAGGGCTTTGAAGGCACCGCCAGCGTGACCGTGAACAACGGCAGCTACACCGACCTGGCGGGCAACAAGGGGACCGGCGGCAGCGACAGCGCCGACACCGACACCCAGGCACCCAATGCCCCGACCGTGGTTATCGTGGATGATGCCAACAACGACCAGATGCTGACCAAGGCCGAGATTGGCAATGATCAGATCCAGGTACGCGCCGGGATCAATCACGCAGACCTGGTTGCGGGCGGCAAGGTGACGCTGACCATCAACAATGGCGGGGTGAACAGCACTGTCCAGTTGACGCTCAAAGCCGATGGCACCCTGCTGGCAAGCAATGGCAAGAGCTACGGCTATCAGAATGGCACCATCAGCTGGACGGAGACGACCCCGGCCAACGGCAAGTCGTTGACGGTGACGGCGACCCAGACCGACAAGGCGGGCAACGTCTCCCTGCCGGGCAGCGACAACGCGCAGATCCTGAATGAAGCGCCGGAGACGGCGAACAAGCAGGCAAACGGTCAGGAAGATGCCGCCAGCATCGCCATTCCGACCCTCAGTGGCAGCGACATCGATGGCAACGTGGTGAGTTTCACCATCAAGAGCCTGCCTGCCAACGGCATCCTCTATCTGAACGGGGTGGCTGTGACGGTGGATCAGAGCATTGCGGTGGCGGACGCCGGCAAGCTCACCTTCACTCCGAATGCGAACTGGAACGGCAACACCACCTTCAACTATGCGGCGGTAGACAACGACGGCGCCGTGGATGCGAGCCCCGCAACCGTGACCATCAAGGTGGATGCGGTCAACGATCTGCCGACGCTGACCATCTCCAATGGGGCTGTCGTCTCCGAAGAGGGTCTGGCAAACGGTATTGCCGACACGGTCGGCAACCCGGATACCACCAACGCCATCAAGGCGTCCGGTACCCTCTCGGTGGGCGACATCGACAGCAGCACGCTCAGCATCTCCTTGAACGGACCGGCCGGGCTGACGTCCGGTGGGGCCAAGGTCCAGTGGAGCTGGGATGCGGGCAGCAAGACGCTGGTCGGCTACACGGGGGCGATTGGCGGCGCCGATTACAAGGCGGTGGTTGAGGTCAAGCTGACGGCACCCAATGCCAGCGGCAAGGGAGAATGGACCTATGACGTGACCCTCAAGGGCCCCCTCGACCACGGGGATACGACCTCGGAAGACAAGTTGTCGTTCCAGCTGGACGTGGAGGTCTCCGATGGCAGCGGCGTCACCAAGGGCAAGCTGGATGTCAGCGTCGAGGACGATTCCCCCATTGCCGGCAACAGCGATGCCGTTTCCGTGGTGAAGACCGATATTCCGAATGTGCTGACCGGGCTCTTCGACCTGACCAAGTACAGTGGCAACCAGAGCACCCTGAACATGGCGGGCTTTACCATCAGCGCCCTGGGCTTCAAGTCGGCAACCGATTCCTCACTGGTAACGGCGGAGGTCAACGGCTCCAGCTCGGGGTTGGGGGTGGCCAGCGGTGCTGCGCCTTACCACAACCTCGCCAACGAGATTGACTTCCGTCACTTTGCTGACGGATCGTCCGCCTCCGAGCAGCTGATCGTCAGGCTGGATGCGGGCAAGGTTGCCTACGGCGCCAACATCAAGTTCAGCAAGATGTTTGGCGGCGAGCTGGAGAGCGGGGTCGTGGAGTTCTATCGCGGTGGTGTGCTGATCAGCACTCTGGTATTCAACTCCAACGCATCGGGTGGGGAGTTCAACCAGAACTTCCAGGTGCAGCAGGGTGGCTTCGATACCATGGTGATCAAGGCGACCAACAACGGCAACACCAATACCTCCGACAACAGCGACTTCACCGTACAGAGCATCGAGTTCCTCGGTGCCAACACGGCGCAGGCCATCGCCTATGGTTCCGGCACCGTGACCCCGCAGTGGGGGGCGGACGGCAAGGGCTCCATCGGGTTGGTACTGGACCCGGCGACCTTCGAGAATGGTCTGCGGACGGCTTCCGGCTCAGCCATCGCCATCACCGCCAGCGGGGCCAATACCCTGCTCGGGAATGATGCGGGCGGCAACCTCGTCTTCAAGCTGGAGTTCACGCCAGCCACCGGCAAGTGGGAGTTCTTCCAGTACCAGCGCATGTCCAAACCCCTGGGTGATGGTGACATCGACTTCCAGATCCGGGTGGTGGATGGTGACGGTGACGCCAGCATTGGCTCCTTTGCCACCAAGCCTCTCTTCACGCCGCTGGTTCAGGGTGTCTCCAGCGAGAGCGTGACTGAAGGGGGCAACCTGTTGCACAAGGTCACCCTGTCCGATGCGACCCAGGAAGCGACCGAATACGATTTCGCCATTCGCGGATCGGGCAACAACCCCGCCTCCAACCAGGACTGGGGCAATGCCCAGTTCAGCAACGGCGTGACCTACAACAGCACCTCCGGCAAGATCACGGTACCGGCGGGCGTGACAGACTTCACGGTGACCATCCCGACGGTAAACGATCGCCTGGTCGAGACGAACGAGACCCTCTCGGTGACCATCGGTGGTCAGAGCGGGACCGGTACCATAGTGGACAACGATCGGGCGCCGACGGCGGCTGGCGGCCACAGCACCGGTGCCGAAGATCAGCCCCAGGTCCTGACCTGGGCCCAGTTCGGTGCCAGCGATGATCAGGACGCGACCGATCTCGGGGTGCAGATCAACATCCTGCCGCTGAACGGTACCCTCGAATACCTCAATGCGGCTGGGCAGTGGGTTGCGGTGCAAACCGGATCCCTCATCTCCTATGCCGAGGTGAACGCAGGCCATCTGCGCTTCGTGCCCGGTCTGAACGAATCGAGCACCCATGCCGCCAACGGCAACGGCGCCGTGGTCGGCAACATGAAGGGCGACTATGCCAGCATCGGCTATCAGATAAGCGACGGTGCCAACCTCAGCAACGGCAGCAAGCTGGTGATCGACGTGGCGGCGGTGGCCGACAAGCCGACCGTCAACCTGAGTCTGGTGGGCAACGGTATTCCCCTTTACAACCTGAGCTTCCCGAGCGCGGGGATCACCACGGGCCAGTTCCAGTCCGGCAACTTCGACAAGGGGGCCCTCGGGATCACCAAGACCCTGACCGATAGCTCTTCTGGGCAGGATCAGGTCAATGGCACCAGCGGCAACGACTACATCGTGAGCCAGAAGGGTGGTGGCGACAGCCTGGTCGGCAACCAGGGGAATGACATTCTGGTGGGCAGCGATGCCATCCAGGGCGATTCCCTCTACGGCGGTGAAGGCAACGACATCCTGGTTTCCGGTCTTGGCAATGACGGCCTCTATGGCGGGACTGGCACGGATATCGCCGTGCTGCCCGGCAATCGTGCCGACTACTCCATCAAGAAGGGCGAGGGTTATTCGAACAACGACAAGTGGTTCGACTTCGTCGTGTTCGAGCGGGGCGTCGGGGTGACCAAGGCCCTGCACGACATGGAATATGTCCAGTTCGCAGACGGCATCTACCAGATCAACCAGACCACGGGTGAGCTGACCCTGGTTCCGCCGACCAAGGTGGATTACCCGGTCGAGCTGACGGCCTCCCTCACCGACAGGGATGGCAGCGAGGTGTTTGACAGCCTGGTGCTGAGCGGCATGCCCAAAGGCTCCGAGCTCTACAAGGGCAGCCAGTTGCTGGGTACCGTCGGGGACGATGGCAAGCTGACCTTCACCGCGTCGGACAAGCTGTGGAGCAGCAATGCACTGGATCTGAACCTGAGCGGCCTGACACTGCGGGTACCGGGTGACAAGGCGGGCCTGGTCAATCTCAAGGTCGATGTCATCGCCAAGGAGGTCGGGACCGATCTGACCAGTACCGCGACCGATGACGACAGCATCCGCCTGAGCTACTTCAACGCCTCCGAAGGGGAGCCGGGGGACCAGAATCGGACCTATGGCAGCGAGCACAATATCGTGGTGGGGGATCTGGATGGCAGCGTGATGCTGCCGGGCCAGAACTACAACCTCGCCTTCATGATCGACACCTCGAGCAGTATCGGTTCGTCGGCGATGAAGACCATCCGGGATCAACTGACCCAGGTATTCAAAGAGCTCCAGGGGAGTGCGGGCAAGGAGGCGGCGGGCAAGGTCAACGTCTTCCTGATCGATTTTGATACTCAGGTCAATCGTTCCGTCAGCGTGGATCTCAAAGATCCCAATGCGTTGAAGCTGCTGGGTGATGTACTGACCAGCATGGATGGTACCTCGGGGCTGACCAACTACGAGGATCCGCTCAAGGTCACCTCCAACTGGTTCAACAGCGACCTGGCCAAGAACAACACCAATGCGAAGAATCAGGCCTATTTCATCACCGATGGGGCTCCGAACTCCTACTTCTACAACGAAGAGATCAATCCGGTGGTGAACACCAAGACCCAGGAAGGTCTGGATACCTTTGTCAACGTCAACAACTACGTACCGGGTACGGCTTTCTACGCCAATATCGGGGGCACCCAGCGGGTGATTGTGGATGCCAGCGGCAACGTCAAGCAGTGGTCACAGAACGTAAATGGTAACTGGAACTCCCAGAACATCGGCAAGATCAAGGCGCAAGGGGATGGAACCTTCGAGATCTCAACCAGTTATACCTCGGGGTCGACCAACAGCACGGCACGGGACAACGCATTGAATGTGCTGCCGCTGCTGGAGGCAAACAATGTGGTGCTGGCGGCCATCGGGATCGGCAGCGGGGTATCGAGCGATATTCTCAAGCTGTTTGATAGCGACAAGGTCGTACAGTCCAATGTGTCTGCCTCCGATCTCGCCAATGCCATCCTGGGGACGCCGGTCAGCAACCTGCCCGGCGCTGACAGGCTGGATGGCGGTGCGGGCGACGACATCCTGTTTGGCGACGCGGTACGCTTCACCGGCATCAGCGGGGAAGGGTATGCGGCCATCAAGCAGTATGTGAGCGGCAAGCTGGGGGCAGGGTCGGTGACCGATGCCCAGGTGCACGCCTACATCACGGATCACGCCAGCGAGTTCGATCAGTCGTCGACCAATGACAAGGGTGACACCCTCCTCGGTGGTGATGGCAATGACATCCTGTTCGGTCAGGGGGGTGATGACTTCCTGTACGGCGGTGCCGGCAACGACACCCTGTTCGGTGGTAGCGGCAACGACACCCTCTATGGGGAGAGCGGCAACGATCGCCTCTATGGTGGCAGTGGCAACGACACCCTCTATGGCGGTACCGGCAACGACATATTGAGCGGCGGGCTGGGCAACGACATCCTGATCGGGGGGGCCGGCAACGACATCCTCATGGGGGATGCAGGTGCCGATACCTTCACCTGGCTGAAGGGGGATACCGAGGCTGGCAAGGTGGCCAAGGACTACATCGTCGATTTCAGCAAGTCGGAAGGGGACAAGCTGGATCTGAGCGACTTGCTCGACAGCGATGGCAGCAAGAGCGAGAGCTCCCTGAAGAGCCTGCTCTCGGTGTTCCAGGACAGCGAAGGGGTGCACCTGCAGGTCAAGGAGAGCAGTGCTGCGCCGGTGACCCAGGAGATAGTGCTGATGAACCACACCTTCGACACTCTGACGGGCGGTTCAGGGACGACGGCCAACCAGGTGATCGATTTCATGTTGCAAAACAACATGTTGGATATCAACAAGTAACAGCCAAGCGGGCTGGGCAAAAGCGGCAGAGCAATCTGCCGCTTTTTTTATGGGGGATTTTCGGGCGGATGGGCGCAGACGAGGGGGAGGGCAATGCAAGGAGAAGGTAAAAAAAGGGCGCCCTTCAAGAGAGGGGCGCCCGGGGTAGACGGGATGATTGCCAGAGGATCAGGCGTTGACCCCTGCCAGGCGGGAGCCGCGCTGGAAGCAGTTGGCCAGCAGCAGCAAGGTGGTGACACCGACGGTGCCGAGTACCAGCCAGGGCAACCAGGGTTGCCCCTGGGCCATGGCGTAGTCGTGCAGGGCGCCGCCCCCCACGTAACCCGTCATGCCCCCGAGTGCCAGTCCCAGTCGGCTGAAGCCCATGTAGCTGCCCCGCGCCCCCGGTTGTGCCAGCTTGGTCATCAGGGTTTCCCGCGCCGGCTCGGCGATGACGATGCCGAGATAGAAGCAGGCGAGCAGCAGGAAGACGGCGGGCAAGGTGGTGGCAAAGGCCACCAGCCCGATCCCCGTGGTCATCAGCAGCACCCCCGCCATCAGACGGTTCTCCAGCTTGAAGTGGCGCTCGCCGAACCGGGCAAGGGGGTAGAGCAGGGCCAGGGAGATGGCCGTCTCCAGGGTGTACATCCAGCCCACCGCCGTGGTGCTGCCCGCCATCTGTTTGACCAGAATGGGGAAGATCAGCATGACCTGCACCCAGAGCGCGTAGTAGCCGCTCAAGATCAGCACCAGTCGGCAGAAGGCCTTGTCCGCCAGCACCTGGCCGAGGCCGTCCCGGATCGGCGTCGGGCGCACCGAAAGCTTGTAGGGGGGCAGGATCAGCAGGTTGCACAGGGCGGCGCAGACGAAGAGACCGGCACCCAGCAGGCAGACATATTCAAAATCGAAGTTGAGCAGCCAGCTGCCGAGCAGGGCTCCCACCACGGCGCCGGCGCTCTCCAGCATCATCAGCAGGGAGATGTAGCGACCCCGCTCCCGTGGCCGGGTGAACTTGATCACCAGGGCGGCGCGGGGGGGATCGAACAGGCAGCCACCCAGCCCCGAGATGATGCAGGAGAGGATCAGTTCCAATCCGCTCTGGGCATAGGCCAGGCTGGCAAACCCCAGCGCCCGCAGCAGCATGCCGCAGACGATGAGGGGGCGCGCCCCGAACTTGTCGGCGAGGGAGCCGCCAAAGACCCCCAGCCCTTGCTGGGTAAGCTGACGGAGCCCCAGTGCCAGTCCCACCACACCGGCGGCCCAGCCCAGTTGGTCGACGAAGCGCAGGCTGATCATGGGCATCACCACGAAGAAGCCCAGGATCACCAGCAGGGAATCCAATGCCAAGAACCACCGCCCCAACCGCCTCGCCCGATCCACCATGACCCTGATACCTCTGTTTGCTTCGCTGATATTGTTGTCTTTCTTGCCCGAACGGCGCCGTCACCAAACAGAGCCAAGGGGGATGACAACTCCCTGGCTCGGTGGCGTTCAGCCGGTTCATGACGATTGATGCTGCTATTCTGGTGGGGCTCCAGATATAGTGGTAGCCGACAACTGGCTATATTTCATATTGGATTTGGTTATGGCTATGACCCTCGACGATTTGCAACTGCTGCTGGATGTGGCCAACCGTGGCAGCTTCAGCAAGGTGGCCGCCATTCGCGGCTGGTCACAACCCATGGTGAGCCAGCGCATTGCCGTGCTGGAGCAGGAGCTGGGCCAGTCTCTGTTCCGTCGCCATCGTCGGGGGGCCACCCCGACCCCGGCCTGCGAGCAGTTTCTGCCTGCCGCGACCGCGGCCCTGAGCGCACTGGAAGGGGGGCGGCTGGCGATGCAGGGGGCGCCTGCATTGCCGCGGATCCGGCTCTCCTGCCTCCCCTCTCTGACCACGGCGGTGTTCGGCCCCCTGCTGCTGGCCCTGGTGGACGAGACCTTCGAGATCCGCTGCAACACGGATCACTCTGGCATCATCATGCAGGAGTTGCTGACCGGCGAGACCGACGTGGGCTTCATTCTCAAGTGCCCTGCCATCGCGGGCATCCAGCTCGAACTGCTTTACCGTTCCCCCATCATCGCCGTGGCCTGCGCCACCCACCCGCTGGCCGGGCGGCAGGGGCTGACCCTGCAGGACATCGCCAACGAGCGGCTGGCGCCCCAGCAGTGGGGGACGGGCTGCGACGAGCTGATCCTGCAGCTGCGCCTGCTGCGCCAGGTGGCGAGTCCGCTGCACGCCATCCAGCCAGCGAGTGCGGCGCGGGAGCTGGCGCTGGAGCACGGCTTCATCACCCTGATGCCGGCGCTCGCCATCACCCGGGATCTGGAGTTCGGTCGCCTGGTGAAGCTGGACGTGGTGGATCTGCCACCGGATCACTGGGACGTGATGATGGCCTGGCGCAGCGGCAAGCGCCCCAATCCCGCCAAGGAGCGGGTGCTGGAGGCGGCCCGTACCCTGGCCCGGCGCTGGTCGGGCAAGCGGACATAAAAAAGCGCCGGACCAGGCCGGCGCTCTTCGCTAATTCCCCTTGATGCCAGCTCAGACTCAGTAGCTGGCCTTGAGGGTGACGCCGGAGAAGGCGCTGAACCCGCTCAGCTGCACGTGCCAGGTCCCCGCCTTGGGGGCGTTCAGGGTACAGGTTTCGGCATTGCCGCTCTTGTAGGGGCGGCAGTCATAGCTGCTGGCGGTCGGCGCGCTGCCGAATTTCACGTAGAGATCCGCATCCCCGCTGCCGCCGCTGCTGGTCACCACCAGCTGGCTTCTGCCGGCGGGCACCTCGACGGTGAAGTTCAGCTTGCCCCCCTTGGCGGCGGTGAGATTGCTCACCGGTACCCCGTTTTGCAGCACGCTGCCCGGTTGGGGCGTGGTGCCGCCGCAGGTGGCATTGACCCCGACGGCGGTGAAGGCGGCTGCCACGTCGCTCACGCTGTAGCCGAGATCCGTGGCGGCCCTGGTCACCCCGCACGCCCCCTGATCGAAGGTGGTGTTGGGGCCCCAGTAGAGGCGGTTGGCCAGCACGAACACCTCGAACGCCTTGCGGGTTTGCCAGCCGCTGGTGTTGGCCAGCAGGTAGAAGGCGCGGTTGTAGACCCCGGAACTGTGGTGCACGTCGATGCCGTCATAGTAATCGCTGGCGTGGCCGATGGACTTGCCGTCCCGGGCCGGGTCCTCGAAGTAGCGCAAGGAGCCGTTGCCCTTGAAGATCTGGGCCCCCACCAGCCAGTCGTTGCTGCCCTTCATGTAGTATTCGGCCGCTTCCCCCGCCATGTCGGAGAAGGCCTCGTTGATGCCACCGGACTGACCGGAGTAGACCAGTCCTGAGTTCTGCTCGGTGAAGCCATGGCTCACCTCGTGGGCCGCCACATCCAGGCTCACCAGCGGATAGAAGGTGGTGGCCCCGTCGCCGAAGGTCATCTGGCTGCCGTCCCAGAAGGCGTTCTCGTAGTTGCGGCTGTAGTGCACCCGCATCTTGAGCTTGAAGCTCAGCGGCGCCGTGTTGTACCAGTTGCGGTACATGTCGAACACCACGTTGCCGAAGTAGTGGGCATCGTTGAGAGGGGAATAGGCACCGTTGATCTCCTTGACCGTGTTCTCCGGGCAGGTGAACTGGTGGATGGTGCCCCCCGTGGTGCCGTGATTCATGTTGAGGGTGTCCACATTGGTCCCCGTCATGCGGCAGTTGTCATCTACCTGCAGGGGGCCAAAGTCGGCGCCGTAGATATACTTGCCGGTCTTGACGTTGCCCCCCGGGCCGGTGGCGTCCTTGTGGTTGATCCCCTCCCAGCGTTTGAGCTCGCTGCCGGTCTGGGCGTCGATCATCACGAAGGGGCGGCTCGGTTCCTTGCTGGCGGCGAGCCAGGAGACCAGATAGACCAGTCTGGCCTGGCCGGTCTCATCCTGCATCACGAACAGCTTGACCTGTTCGTTGCTCCCCTTGGCACCGCTGCGAGCCTGGCGTGCGGCGTCGCTGGCGGAGAGGGCAACGGCCGGGCCCGTCAGGTCGGCATCGATCTTGCGCAGCATGGTGCCGGACACCTGATTGACCTGGCCCCCCAGCGCCTGATCGGCCACCAGAACCTGGCCCCACACCGGAATCCCCTGCCAGGTCTGCTCATAGCGTATCCGCTGCTGGCCATTGGGCAGCGTCACCGCCCGTACCTTGCGAAACTCGCCATCCCCGGCGCCAAGGGCGCCAATCTTGGCGGCGCCGCTCACCGCACCGGTCAGGTCGGAGACCTGGTTCACTTCCACCTGTTCTGCCGCCATGGCGGCGCTTCCCCAGCAGGCCAGCATGACGGCCAAATAGACTTTGTTCATCTCGTCTTTCCTTAGTCGATGAAGATTACACGCCGGGTCCGTTGCCCGGCGCTCTTACACTAGTGGGAAGGGGGAAAATAACGGCCTGTCATTTGTCACAGGGCAGCGAAAACAGGTAGCACGATTCACTTTTACAGCGCCAATCATCCGCAAGTACTGGTAATGGCAGCATGTTGAACCGCTGTGAGGGGTGATTGATGACCTTGGGATCAAGGTGCCCGCATGGGGATCGCCATATGGGGGTTGCCAGCGGGGAAGTCGGTTGAAAAGTCCTTGGCAAACAAGGGATTGATTGACTACATTGGCTCCCATGCCGGCAGATGGCCGGAGCGGAACCGGGGAGGAGTGGCGATGTTTTCATGGCAACTGGATGACGAGCTGGCGCTCCTGTTCCTGCAACCCGACATGGCCAGCGAGCTGTTTCGCCTCTGCCAGCGCAACCGCGACTACCTCTCCCAGTGGCTGCCCTGGGTGCCCCACATCCAGCAGCCCGCCGACAGCGCCACCTTCATTCGCCACGCCATCGAGAAGTTTGCCCGGGGGGAGGGGCTGACCACGGCCATCGAGTATCAGGGGGAGGTGGTCGGCGTCATCGGTTACAACCAGATCGATCAGGATCTCGGCAAGGTGACCATCGGTTACTGGCTGGCGGAGCGCTGGCAGGGGCACGGCATCATCACCCGGGCCTGCCAGGCCCTGATCCATCACGCCTTCGAGGAGATGGGGATGGAGAAGGTGGAGATCAGCGCCGCCCTCGAGAACGAGGCGAGCCGGGCCGTGTGCGAGCGGCTGGGAATGACCCAGGAGGGGATCACCCGGCGGGCGGAGCGGCTGGCGGACAGGGTGGTGGATCATGTGCACTACGGCCTGCTGCGGGACGAGTGGCTGAGGCTGAGGGATCTCTGATGACCCTTCTGTCTGCTTCCAACCTCCAGAGGGTGAGATGACGACGCTGCCCCACATTGTCACCCCCCGCACCCGGCTGACCGTGCTGACCCCGGAGCGGGCCTGCCTGATGGTGGATTTCTATCTGCGCAATCGCGCCCACCTGGCCCCCTGGGAGCCCAGGCGGGAGGAGAGCTTCTACACCCTCGCCCACTGGCAGACCCGCTTGCGCGACGGTTACGGCCACTATTTCGAGGGCAGTGCCGTGCAACTGGTGGCGCTCGATCCCAGGGGGGAGCGGGTGCTCGCCACCTGCAATTTCACGAACATTGTGATGGGCATGTTCAAGGCGTGCCACCTGGGCTATGCCATCGACAAGGAGCACGAAGGGCAGGGCCTGATGCAGGAGGTGGTGGCCGCCGGCATCGATCACCTGTTCCGGGAGCGGGGCCTGCATCGCATCATGGCCAGCTACATGCCCGCGAACCTGCGAAGCGGCGCGCTCCTCGAACGGCTGGGGTTCGAGCAGGAGGGGTACGCTCGGGACTATCTGATGATCAACGGCCGCTGGGAGGACCACGTCCTCACCGCGCTCATCAATCCCGCTGGCTAGCGCAGCCGTTGTCGAAAGGGGGGCTGGCGGGTGACCGCCATCGCTTTTTCACTGCAAGATCGCACTATCTGTACGCCTCTCATACCCCTGGGGATAAAAGCGTGTAAAATTGCGCCCTGAATTTTCCCGGCCGGCAGACGCAGGCCGCGACTCCATACATGCAAGGCAGACATTGTGACAGAAGTAGATAGATTCGCGGACATTCGCCCCTATCGCGATGAAGAAGTACCGGCTGCCATCGAGCGGCTGATCCAGGATGACGAGTTTATCGGCGCCATCGCCAAATACCGCTTCGGTTCCCTGATGAGCTGGCTGGGCTGGGCCATTCGCCCGCTGATCCGCCAGTTCCTGCGCCACAAGTGGGCCAAGGTCAGCACCATCCATCAGGTACAGATGGGGGTGACCCGCTACATGACCCGGATGATCGCCACCTCCACCCAGGGGGTGAGCTTCTCCGGGCTCGAACACCTCAAGAAGGAGCAGGGCTACCTGTTCGTCTCCAACCACAGGGACATCGCCATGGATCCGGCGTTCGTCAACTGGGGGCTGCACACCCACGGGTTCGATACCGTGCGCATCGCCATCGGCGACAATCTGCTGCGCAAGCCCTGCGCCACCGAGCTGATGAAGCTCAACAAGAGCTTCATCGTCAAGCGCTCCGCCAAGGGGCCGCGGGAGATGATGAAGGCCCTCGGCGAGCTGTCGGCCTACATCGGCCAGTCGGTGCATGAGGGGCACTCCATCTGGATCGCCCAGAAGGAGGGGCGCGCCAAGGACGGGGACGACAAGACGGATCCTGCCATCCTCAAGATGTTCTACGTGGACGGCAAGAAGCAGAAGATCGAGTTCGTCGACTACATGCGCAGCCTCAACATCGTGCCGGTGAGCATTAGCTACGAGCTGGATCCCACCGACAAGGCCAAGGCGCGCGAGCTCTACGAGAAGTCGGTCAACGGCAGCTACGAGAAGGGCGAGTTCGAGGACATCGAGAGTATCGTCGCGGGCATCGTCGGCCAGAAGGGGCGGGTACATGTCTCCTTCGGCGCCCCCATCACCGAGGGCTTCAGCGATCCGGACGAGCTGGCGGCGCTCATCGACAAGGCGATCTGGAGCAGCTATCGCCTCTTCCCGGGCAACTACCTCGCGGCGGATGTGCCCGGCAAGGCCAGCACCATAGAGCAGAGTGCCTTCCTGACTCGCCAGTCCGAGGTGCCACAAGAGCACAAAGCCATCTGGCGCGCCATGTACGCCAAGCCGGTGGAAAACGCTGGCAAGGTTTGAATGGCACCGCTTTGAGCGGGTGATGGAAAAAAAACGGGAGCAGATGCTCCCGTTTTTGCGTCTGGTCAAAGTCGGGGGAGATTGGGTAGTGAATAATATTGTTTCAACTGGTACGATCATCGGGTGAATGGGCGAGTATCTCTTGGCAGGGGCGGACGAGTATGCAACAGTGACTCGGCGCCATCGGCTAGGAAGCGACAGTGCCCCCGTCTGCACGGATGGCAGACGAGACGATAAAAGGACCTTCAATGGTCCTTTTTCATTGGTGCACAAAGATAGACCACAGATATACCTAAGGATGCGAACCTCATGATCACCGGCAGTCTGGATACCTTGCAACGCACCCCCTTACCCGCCCCCCTGAACCGTATCGTGGCCGAGGTGGTGCAAAGCGTCGAACGCTGGCTGCACGCCCCCCTCGGCAAGCAGGAGGTCTACGGCCTCACGCTGTTCTGCCTGGTGAGCGAGGATCTGACAGAGCCGGTGGCGGAGCGCCGGGGCGAGTTTCATGAGCAGTATCTGGACATCCAGCTGCTGCTGCGCGGCGAGGAGTGGATCGGCGTGGGCCCTCACGCCTACAGCCGGGACGGTGCCGATCATCCTCACCCCGATCTCTGGTTCGTCGATGACGAGCAGACCAGTTATCTGGCGTTGCAGCCCGGCGACTTCGCCATCTTCTGGCCGGGAGAACTGCATCGCCCCCTCTGCACCCTGACGACCCCAGGTCCGGTCAAGAAGCTGGTCGTCAAGGTTCACCAGTCGCTGCTGACCGGCGCCTGAGTGGCATTCGGGGCCTGGAGTCCCGAGTGATTGGGCCAACAGAGGCCCGTTGCGAATCGCTGATTCGACGCGCGCGCCAGACGAACGGTCTGCGCCCAACGATTTGAAAAATTGGACGCACCCTCCTGCGACCATAAGCCCCCGGCAGGGGAATCCCATCCATCGCTGGATGACACGACACTGTCGGCGTAAAGCCGAAGCACAGGAAGATGTAGAACATGAGCAAGTTGGTATTGATCCTTAACTGCGGTAGCTCTTCCCTGAAATTTGCCGTAATGGACGCTGAAACGGGCGAGGACATGCTGTCCGGCCTGGCCGAATGCTTCAATCTGGATGACGCACGTATCAAATGGAAACTCCACGGGGTCAAGGGCGACGCCATGCTGGGCGCCGGTGCCGCGCACCAGGAAGCCCTCGACCACATCGTGGGCCACATCCTGCCCCAGGATCCCTCCCTGGCCGATCAGCTGGTCGCCATCGGCCATCGCATCGTGCACGGCGGCGAGCAGTTCTCCCGTTCCGTGCGCATCGATGACGGCGTGATCGCCGGCATCGAGGCCGCCATTCCGTTTGCCCCCCTGCACAACCCGGCGCACCTCATCGGCATCCGTGCCGCCCTCAAGGTGTTCCCGGCCCTGGCCGACAAGAACGTGGCCGTGTTCGACACCGCCTTCCACCAGACCCTGCCAGAGGAAGCCTACCTCTACGCGCTGCCCTACAAGCTCTATCGCGAGAACGGCATCCGTCGTTACGGCGCCCACGGCACCTCCCACCGCTTCATCGCCGAAGAGACCGCCAAGGCGCTGGGCAAACCGCTCCATGAGCTCAACATCATCAATTGCCACCTGGGTAACGGTGCCTCCGTCTGCGCCATCAAGAACGGCGAGTCCGTCGACACCTCCATGGGGCTGACCCCGCTGGAAGGGCTGGCGATGGGCACCCGCTCCGGTGACATCGACCCTGCCATCGTCTTCTTCATGCACGACAACCTGGGTTACAGCGTGGACAAGATCAACCAGGTGCTGACCCGCGAATCCGGCCTGCTGGGCATGACCGAGGAGAGCAGCGACTGCCGCTACGTCACCGGCAACTACGCCACCGACGCCGGTGCCAAGCGTGCGCTGGACGTCTTCACCTATCGCGTTGCCAAGTACGTCGGTGCCTATGCTGCCGCCATGGATGGTCGCCTTGACGCCCTGGTGTTCACCGGCGGCATCGGCGAGAACGCCGCCATGGTGCGCGAGATGGTGCTGGCCCGACTGGCCCTGCTCGGCTTCAAGATCGACAAGGAGGCCAACAACGCAGCCGTACTGGGCGGTGAAGGCCCCATCACCGTCGAAGGCAGTCGTCTGGCCCTGGTGATGCCCACCAACGAAGAGCTGGTGATCGCCCGTGATGCCCTGAGCCTGGTCGGCTAAGGCACCCTCTGGTGATGACAACGCCCGGCCCCTGCCGGGCGCTGTCGTTTCGGCAATAGTGATCGGTCTGTCATTTGACATGGGGGACCAGATGCGTACCCTGACCGCTGTGTGATATTGCGGAGGTAACGATGAAAGAGATGTTTTTCAACTGGTTGTCAGGCCTGGGGGTCGATGTGACCCCCATGATGGCCCTGGTGATCGCCCTGGGGTTCATCGTGCTGACCGCCATGGTGCTGCACCTGGTGCTGCACCGCATCCTGCTGGTGCGCCTGGTGGGGCTGCTTGGCAAGACCAAGCAGATGTGGCTGCCGCCCCAGTTGCAGCAACGCCTCTTCTACCGGCTCGCCTTCGTGTTCCAGGGGGCCGTGCTGCTCGGTCAGGCGGAGATCTGGCTGCCCAAAGCGTCCGAGAGCCTGGCGCTTATCGAGTTGCTGGCCCAGCTCTGGATCCTGCTGTTCCTGCTGCTGGCCCTGTTCGCCCTGCTCGACTGTCTGCTCTCCCTGAGCCGTCATACCCGGCTTGGGCGGGATCTGCCCCTGCGCGGCATCTTCCAGGGGGTGAAACTGGTGGCCAGCATCCTGGTGGGCATCCTGATGATCGCCCTGCTGCTCGGCAAGTCGCCGCTCTTCCTGTTCAGCGGCCTGGGGGCCATGACCGCAGTCCTGATGCTGGTGTTCAAGGACCCCATCCTCGGCCTGGTGGCGGGCATCCAGCTCTCCGCCAACCGCATGCTGAGTGTCGGTGACTGGTTGCAGATGGACAAGTACGGGGCGGACGGCGAGGTGACCGACATCGGCCTCACCACGGTCAAGGTGTCGAACTGGGACAAGACCATCACCACCATCCCCACCTATGCCCTCATCTCCGACTCCTTCAAGAACTGGCAGGGGATGACCGAATCCGGCGGGCGCCGCATCAAGCGCAGCGTCAACATCGACATGACCAGCGTGCGCTTCCTCACCTCGCAGGAGCAGTTGCAGCTCAAGCAGGCCAGGTTGCTGGCGCCCTACCTCAGCCGCAAGGAGCAGGAGCTCAGCAGCTACAACCAGCAGCTCAGCGATGCCATCAGCTGCCCCATCAATGGTCGCCACCTCACCAACCTCGGCACCCTGCGCGCCTATCTGGACGCCTACCTGCGGGCTCATGCGGGCATTCGCAAGGACATGACCCTGATGGTGCGCCAGTTGGCACCGACCACGGACGGCCTGCCGCTGGAGATCTACTGCTTCACGGCGACCACCGCCTGGGCCGAGTATGAAGGGATACAGGCTGATATTTTCGACCACATATTTGCGATAATTGAGCAATTCCATCTGCGTTTGCATCAGTCTCCAACCGGTTATGATATGCACAGTTGGAAAAACGGCTGATCCCGCTTATGACAAGGTGCCGTGGCGCAGCGCGGCACCGTATTTAATCACCGACCCGTCAGCACGTGGCGGTTGAAATTTGCATGGCAGA
The DNA here is from genome assembly GCF_040907975.1 of Aeromonas sp. s10. Taxonomy (NCBI): domain Bacteria; kingdom Pseudomonadati; phylum Pseudomonadota; class Gammaproteobacteria; order Aeromonadales; family Aeromonadaceae; genus Aeromonas; species Aeromonas sp. s10. Next base: position 16,754 of record NZ_JBFOCV010000025.1, read on the forward strand.
GGAGAAAAATGGCGGCCTTCTCTTCGCCCCGGGCGCGTCCGTCGCCTCCGCGCTGGCCAGAGTGCTGAACCACCCCCTTTATCACAGGAAAGTTATGAAGCTCCTCCACAACACGGCGGCCGCACTGTGCTGCTCCCTGATCCTGGCCGCCATGCCCGCCCTCGCCATCGAATATGCCCTGCCCGCAGCCAACAGCCGCCTGGTGGGGGAGAACCTGGACTACGTGGTGTCCCCGGAAGAGGCGGGCCAACCCCTGGAAGCGGCAGCGGCCAGATTCCAGCTCGGCTTGACCAACATGCTGGAAGCCAACCCCAAGGCAGACCCCCTGCTGCTGCAGGCGGGCGAGAAGCTGGTCGTGCCGCATCAGCTGATCCTGCCGGATGCCCCCCGTGAAGGCATCGTGCTGAATGTGGCCGAGATGCGCCTCTACTACTACCCCAAAGGCAAGAAGGTGGTGGAAGTGTTGCCGATTGGCATCGGCCAGCTCGGCACCGACACCCCGGAAGACTGGGTGACCAGCGTGCAGCGCAAGAAGGCGGGCCCGACCTGGACCCCGACCGCGAAGATGCACGCCGAGTACGCCGCCCGTGGCGAGACCCTGCCTGCGGTCTGGCCGGCCGGTCCGGACAACCCCATGGGGCTGTTCGCGCTCTACATCGGCAAGATGTACGCCATCCACGGCACCAACGCCCAGTTCGGCATCGGCCTGCGGGTGAGCCACGGCTGCGTGCGTCTGCGCAACGACGACATCGAGTACCTGTTCAAGCAGGTCCCGGTCGGTACCCGCGTCCAGTTCGTGAACCAGCCCATCAAGGCCTCTGTCGAGCCGGATGGCCGCCGCTACCTGGAAGTGCACCAGCCCCTCTCCCGCAACCAGGAGGAGTTCAACTCCAGCCTGCCGGCCCCGCTGCCCATGTCCACCGCCGTGACCCGCTTCATCGCCCACGCGGACAGCGACTCCCAGCTGGTCAAGCAGGCCCTGGAGCAGCGCAGCGGCATGCCCATCGCCATCAACCGCTGATCCCGCCCGTCGGTATTCCGAGCCCCGGCCACTGTCGGGGCTTTTTTATGGCGCGGGGGAGGGGATCATCAGGGTAAACCCTTGGCAGGTCGGGATAAAATCCGGCCTTATTGCAATTGAGTGGTTGCTTGGTTAGGTGTTAAACGTTTTCCATGTGTTTTTTATTTGTTAAAAGTGGTTGTGGTCCGGCGATCTGCTGATTACTCTAGGCCGGTTTTTTTAAGGAAGAGTCCGTCGCAAGAACGGGCACAGACGTCACATAACGGAGTTTTGAATGACAGCTAGCACCCCCATGCTCATCACCTTTCTGGTGTACATCCTCGGGATGGTGTTGATCGGCTTCATCGCCTATCGCGCCACCCGTAACTTTGACGACTACATTCTCGGCGGCCGCCGGATGGGGAGCTGGGTGACCGCCCTCTCCGCCGGAGCCTCCGACATGAGTGGCTGGCTCCTGATGGGCCTGCCTGGCGCCGTCTTCATCGGCGGCATCTCCGAGAGCTGGATCGCCATCGGCCTCATCATCGGCGCCTACTTCAACTGGCGCTGGGTGGCCGGTCGGCTGCGGGTTCACACCGAGAAGAACCGCAACGCCCTGACCCTGCCGGACTACTTCACCTACCGCTTCGAAGACAAGAGCCGGGTGCTGCGCATCCTCTCCGCACTGGTGATCCTGCTGTTCTTCACCATCTACTGCGCCTCCGGCGTGGTGGCCGGTGCCCGCCTGTTCGAGAGCACCTTCGGCATGAGCTATGACACCGCCCTCTGGATCGGTGCCGCGGCCACCATCACCTACACCTTCTTCGGCGGCTTCCTCGCGGTAAGCTGGACCGACACCGTGCAGGCGACCCTGATGATCTTCGCCCTCATCCTCACCCCGGTGTTCGTCATCATCGCCGTGGGCGGCATCGACACCGCCATGGTGCAGGTGGCGGCGCAGAACGCCAGCAACCTCGACATGTTCAAGAACCTGGACTTCATCGCCATCATCTCCCTGATGGCCTGGGGCCTGGGCTACTTCGGTCAGCCCCATATCCTGGCGCGCTTCATGGCGGCGGACTCCCACCACTCCATGGCCAGCGCCCGTCGCATCAGCATGACCTGGATGGTGCTGTGCCTGGGCGGCGCCGTGGCCATTGGCTTCTTCGGCCTCTCCTACTTCTCCACCTTCACCGAGCAGGCGGGTGGCGTGACCACCAACCCGGAGCGCGTCTTCATCGAGCTCTCCAAGATCCTGTTCAACCCCTGGATTGCCGGCGTGCTGCTCTCCGCCATCCTGGCGGCGGTCATGAGTACCCTCAGTTGCCAGCTGCTGGTCTGCTCCAGCGCCATCACCGAGGATCTCTACAAGCCCTTCCTGCGCAAGAACGCCTCCCAGAAAGAGCTGGTGTGGGTCGGCCGCGCCATGGTGCTGCTGATCGCCCTGGTGGCCATCGCCGTCGCCACCAACCCGGAAAACCGGGTGCTGGGGCTGGTGAGCTACGCCTGGGCCGGTTTCGGTGCCGCCTTCGGCCCCGTGGTGCTGCTCTCCGTGCTCTGGTCCCGCATGACCCGCAACGGCGCCCTGGCGGGCATGCTGGTCGGTGCCCTGACCGTCATCATCTGGAAGCAGTTCGGCTGGCTGGGTCTGTACGAAATCATCCCGGGCTTCCTGTTTGCCACCCTGGGCATCGTGCTGTTCAGCCTGTTGGACAAGGCCCCCTCCAAGGCCATGCAGGATCGCTTCGCAGAAGCCGAGCAGGAGTTCCAGAGCCCCATGGTAGACGCCATCGCGGCAAAATAGCCCCCGCCTCGACGACAAAAGCCCCGCAACTGCGGGGCTTTTTAATGGGCAAAACATGCCCATGGCAGGGATTAGGCAGGACGCCTGCCCAGCCGCCGCACATCCTGGCGGGCGGCGGCTCCGGCCTGGCTGAGCCAGCGCTGGCGGGCCCCCTCATCCGAGGTGTGGACGGGCCCCAGATGCTGGCGGTGGGTCAGCCGGATGCCGCACAGCCCCAGCACCGGCTTGTCCAGGGTGCGCTCCAGGGGGGCACCCTGCCACCAGCGGTAATACCAGGGGGGGCTGTCCATGGTGAGCAGCAGGCGCGCCGTCTTGCCGGCGAGCAACTGCTCCGGGTGCGCCTTCCCCGGCTGGTAGCGAAAGGCGAAACCCGGCAGCAGGGTGCGATCCAGCAGCCCCTTGAGCCGGGCAGGCAGGTGGCCCCACCAGATGGGGGCGACGATCACCAGATGGTGGGCCTGCACCAGGCTCTGTTGCACTGCCTGCAGATCGGGCTCGAGGGGTTGCGCCTCGTCATAGCCATGGTGCAGGTCCGGCGCGAAGGCGAGCTCCCCCACGTGATGCAGGGTGACGCGCGCGCCCCCTTGCTCGGCACTGCGGGCATACTCCCGGGCGAGGGCGTGGCAGAGGCTGTCGGGTTTGGGGTTGCCGTTGAGAACAAGCAGGTTGGGGGTCATGGTATGGCTCCTTGAAGTGAGCCCCCATTACACCCCTTGTCCCATGGGACAGAGTCAAGCCACCTTGTGCCCCCGATCTGCGGCGGCGGGATGATCCCGCCCGTCGAGGAATTGCCTCGCCGGGGCGCCATAGCGGCAGGGGTGCTGCGCCAGCAGCGTGGCGCACTGACTCAAGCCCTGATGCTGGCGTTGCAGCCTGGCGACCTCCGCCTCGATCTGCGCCAGCTTGTCCGCGATAAGCTGCTCCACCTTCTGCCAGGGGAAGTGGTCGAGGCTGGTGACGCCCGCGAGCAGGGGAACCAGCTCCCCGAGCTTGCAGCCAAGCCGCTGGGCCTCGCGGATAAAGCCGACCCACTCCAGATCCTCGGCCCGGTAGACGCGATACTTGCCGCGCCGCCTGGGCTCGGGCAGCAGCCCGAGCTGCTCGTAGAGGCGGACCGCCTTTGGGGTGGTGCCCGCCAGCCGGGCAAATTCGCCGATATACATATTGCAGCTCGCAAAGGTTGTTCGAGTAGGGGCTCACTATAGGTCAGTGGCAGGGGGGAATGCATCCCCACGGGGGAGGGGGCGCCGTTGGCGCAGTGCAGGGAGGATAACGGTGTGGTTCTGTGACTGCATCGCCGCACCCCTGGCACGGCGCTGGCGCAGTGCATTGCACAGCCGCGCACTGGATATGGCGTTTCCCCATAGCATGCGAGGGCCTTGCCCTCGACGGGGTTTCGCCCGCCCTTCGGGCCGGGAAATGGCCGTGCTGACCCGCTATGGGGCCGCAACAGGTGCTGGTGGACTGGCGATCGTCACTATAAGCAAATGCTGGGTCATTATCGGAAAACCCATAAATTCCATTTATAGTGACTCTGGCGAACCAGACAGGGCCAGTAGGTGGCCGAAAAGGGTCCTCCAAGGGGATTTCCCGGTCCTTATTTATGCGGTGGCTGGGTTATTTGCGATGGTATGAATACGTTTCTCGAATCGAATCAATGGGCTGACATTTGAACATATTTTGATGAATAGCAGCTAATGCCGCACTCTTCGGAGACTTAGGAGCACTAGCGAATAAGTTTTCCGTAGTAGCACTTTGTTATGCATGTCTTCTATCCGATAATAACAACTTCAACTGAGAGTTGAATTCCTTTGGAGTTGTTATTATCGCGATATAGCTCAAGCCACCTACTTCCAATGTATAGGGACTTTGTCCTAGACGATTGGTATCAATATCTACCCTATACTAGCCTTGATGAGAAAATAAAACTCGCTTTTTGGTAGTCGAGCTTGTCCTTTAGCATGTTTCCGTGAAACTCATGTTGATTGAAAAATAAACTAATCCAAGTTTTCCATGAAAACTGAGATTTTCAATTGCAGATTTACAGCGTTAGATAAACTGCGATGCGTTCAGGATAACAACACAAAACATACCCAACCAAAAACATGAGTCATGCAGCACAAGAGTTTTTGAAATCCAATAGCGTTTCTGGTGAAGCGCTCTCATGATCTTGACTGTTAAGAGAATATATGCAGAAAACATTATGCCCTAGCAGGTGATCTCCGTGCACAACTATAGGTGCTGCCAAATCCGAAGTGGGAATAATTTTCTCGCTAAAACGGATTTCACCTAATTTATCAGGCTGTCATAGAGCTACATTTCTCTCATATTCATTACCGTATAATTCACCAGATTCACCCTTGTACTATTTGAATTAGTGAATGGTATTCATGAACAAATTACCAATCACGAGGTCTTCTACGCAGTCTCTTTTTTAAAATTATTTAAAAAATATGGTAGCCACTTTCATTCCTTAAAATGCATAACGTCTGAGTTAAGCCACGTCGCGAAGCAGCATCGGCTTGAATGAATTGTTATGTTTAAAACGACTTAACTTTGGACTTATCGTCATGAAGGTAAAACAGTGTTAACAAGGCGCTATGTGTTTTCTCCATTACTTCGGTAGCAGTGGATCTGCTTCGAAACGCCCCTTTGTGCGCAACATCATTGCGCTCCTTGTTGACCTTTGAAACTGCTTGAGACCAGAGCGTCTTTAGATCGTCAGCTTCCTGATATTCACCCATTATTGGTAAGTAAATATTCTGATACTTATTGTGAATGCCGTTGGCGTTCTTAAGCAGCTGATTCACAAAAGCCAATGGCAATTTGCGGTCTTCTACGAGCTCCTGGCGGATGGCGAGATTCACGGCCAGCTCCAAGCATGTACCGCACCGCAGGATCGCAACCGACCACTCGCCGCGCCTATAGAGGCCGCGCGCCTTGTTCCAATTCTTTAGCACCTTTTCATCATCGGATAACGTGTCGTACTCGACGCGGGTACTCTTTCTGGTTCTTGACTTACTCATTGGACAATCCTTGAAATATAACGCCTCAAGATGGGGAGCCGGTTACGGAGTCCCGTTTGCTGAAGTTGTTAGGGATTTTTAGCACCACAGTTGCGTGGTGAGACCGATTATTACCGAATATTTTTAGGTGACGATAATACTCGAATGTGCATTTTACCAATGCGTATCTAGTATCCGATGCAACAGTGGTTACGAAGTTATAGTCAGTTTTTACGGATGGGTATACAAAAGAATATTTCCAGCCAGTTGGAATGAACCAGCCTGACCTAAGGGGAACGTTAAAGTTTAGCTGGTTCCGTATAGCCTCACCACCCATTTGTAATTTCTCGCCTTCCTTAATTCCGCGAATATCACAAGTGAAGTTGCATATTCGCAGAGGAACAACACCTTTGTTCTCTAGAATAGCAATCACTTCGACAATGTGCTGGCTATCAACTTCATCGATGAAATTAACTTTAAGATCAAATGCCACTCGCGGGAAATGTTCATCTCTCACCCACCACTTTCGGAAGGCCCAAATGGAGCCCGAAATGGAGCCTATTCCAGTAACTGCTACCCCCATATATTTGAAGAATTCATCGAGCTCCATTTGTGGCCTTTTTGGTAATTGGATAGAGGGCGGCACTAACACACAAATACCGCCTTCTATCTAACTCCGCTTCACTTTTATTCAGATATTTAGCCATTCTGGGGAGTTCCCTCCCCAAATTTATCAAGAATCATTTTTTATTTAGATCAACAGAAACTTGTTGTTGTGAGGAATTAGTTGCTGCGCCTATTTGCTTTTGAGTGTTGCCCGCCTTATGTAGTTCTGGAAGTGCTTCTTTTGGATCAACTCCGGGGTTGACTACATGAATTGTGGTTATCGTAGGTGTTTTATGAATAATTGTATTGTCACCGGAAACTATAGTCACATTTGTGTCTGCGTTATGCGTTGCATGCGGACCGTTACGAAACTTAATTTCTTCAATTCCTTCAGCCTTCATTTTTTCTTCAAGTTGATTGGCTTGTTGGCTTAAAAGATTAAGATCTACGGGTGTTACGGGTGTTACGGGTGTTACGGGTGTTACGGGTGTTACGGGTGTTACGGGTGTTACGGGTGTTGAATCTAGAGTATCTTTGTGCTGGTTTGTCATTTGTTCAAGTCTTTATATTGTGGTCTTTCTGATATTATATGCAGGCAGTTTTTTATGTCACCACAAAAAATGCCTAACAAACGCCTCAAGAGGGACTTTTAAGGCGTAGCGTTTCCAGTCCCATTCCAGTCCAGTCCCATTGAACCGAGGTGGTTTCGGTTGTTGTGTTTGAGTTTAGTGGTAGTGCGTTGTCAGTCTCTTAGCATTGATTTAAAATTACAATTTAAATCAATGGCTTACTTGCCTGCATCTGAAGCCGATTGTCTTCGCTTGTCCTCTTCTTTTTCACAACCATTACGACTGTATAGAAAATCAGTGTGACGTTGGCCATGGCAAACGCCGGCATGGCTACCGCACTGGATTTCAGCTTCCAGTGTGCTGCTTGTTACCTGCGGGTAGGCTGGCATGGTTCATGGGGAGACTCCGACGAGGCGTGTGTTGCCAATTAGCTATATTAACGGCGCGCCAGCGAAGGGAAAGGAGGAAATGGCTAATTGCCGGGCAAGATCAACAAATGGATGCTTGTCCATAAGGGATGGTACGCGGGCTGGATAGAGGAAAGGGGGCGTGGTAGTCACCAGCTGGTGATCCTTCTCTTGACCCCAGAGGGAGTTGGCGCCCGGCACCTGGCCGGGCGGGGGGATCAGTTGCCCGGGATCTCGTTGCAGTTGAGGGTGGGCTGACCGTAGCGCTCTAGCATGGCGTCGCTCCCCTTGGTCCAGAGGGTGAGGTTTTGCCCCTCGTACCGGGCGCCGCTGGCGCTGGGGGTCTCATAGGCGAGCACCTGCTGCTGGTTGTTACCCTCGCTCAGATTGATCATGGCGGCGGGCCGCTTGGCCTCGTTGTAGAAGTAGGTGGAGAGGGTGACGCTCTTGCCGCACTGATAATCGATCGGCGTCGGCACCCTCAGCTGGCCCCCTTTTATCTGCAACTCGGTGATCCGCAACTGGTAGCTCTCTTCCACGCACTGGCGCAGGTCGCCCGCCTTCCAGCAGTCGTTGCGCCCCTTGATCCAGCCGCGCTGGATGGCGCGCTCGCTCTTCTGCTGCTCGGGGGAGAACCCGGCAATCGCCTTGGGATAGAGGGCTGACAGCTCGTTATCCAGCGCAGCCAGTCCGGCATCCTTGCAGATAAGGGTTTCGGCGGCGCCTTTCGCCTTGGCGCACTCGAAGGACGGGGTGGCCGCCGCAGCCAGCAGAGGGGAAAACAGCAAGGTTCCAAGCAAGATCTTGTTCATCGACAGGGCTCCAACAGGGGGCATGATGCCCCGTGACCAGAGCACACTTTACACCCGAAGGAGGCAGGAGCACCCCGTGTTTTTGGGTGCCGGGTGGCCCTGCATGGCAATCAGACGCTGGCCAGCGCCAAGGTCTGGCGGCTGCGCCACAGCCGCTCGTGGAAGAAGAAGACGACGGTGTTGATGGCAGGTTCGATCAGTGCCATCACGCCGCCGGTGAGCAGCTCGCCACTCAGCAGGTAGGCGACACCGAAGGCCACCGAGAAGTGGACCAGGGCGAAGCTGCTGGTCTTGGCCTGCAGGCTGTGCTCAGGCTTGAGCTTGTGCCAGCCAAGGTCGTGGAAGTAGAAGGCGACCGTGTTCACGGCGGGCTCGATGAGGGCGATCAGGCTGGCGGTGAGCAGTTCGCCGGTCAGCAGGTAAGCCACGGTGAAGGCGACACAAAAGTGCAGGATGGCGAAGCTGATGGTCTTTTTCATGGTGGTGTCTCCTCTGGCAATGATGGCAGTATCACCCAGAACTTAATCAAATGAAAACCATTCTCATCTATTGGCGAAATAGAAAATGCCTATCGACCGGGGAAGGCACCACCAGATTGGGAGTTGCCTGGGACCGCAACGGCGCTAGAGTGTGCCTTTTGCCATGAAAAAGGAGCTTTCATGACCATCAACTCCAACCTGTTTGTTCTCTTCATGCTGCTGCTGATGATTGTCGTCGGCGTGGTGGCCTGGCGACTGGCCCGGCGCAAGAGCCGCCACCCGGGGCTTGTCACCTTCCTGTGCGTGTTGCTCTGCCTGGTGCCGCCCTTTGCCCTGCTGGCGCTGCTCATTCTGGCGCTCTGGCGGGACATGCCCGCAGGCCCCGATGCCAGACAAGCCTAGTCCCCCTCAGCCGCCACTGCCGCAGTCATAGAAAAGCCCCTTGCGGGGCTTTTTTACTTGGAATGTCCCGCGCAGCAGGTGGCTGGTTGGAAGGGGCAAGATCGGGTGATGGCCCTACCTGCCGAGGCCAGCGATCCGAGCATGGGCTTCGCGCATTCCCTGTTCCGCCCCGTGGGGGTGCAGATCCATCCCCTCTGCGTAGACGAATTCCACCTCCGCGATGCCCATCAGGCCGAGCACGGATTGGAGGTAGGGGGTGACCGCATCCGTCGTCTGTCCCTGATGCACGCCGCCGCGGCTGCTGAACACCAGGGCGTTGACCCCCTCCACCAGCCCCATGGGGTAGGTGTCGGTGTAACGGAAGGTCACCCTGGCCCGCGCCACCAGATCGAACCAGTTCTTGAGGGGGGTCGGCACGTTGAGGTTGTACATGGGGGCGCCGATCAGCAGCAGGTCGGCGGCCTTGAGTTCGGCAATCAGCCGATCCGACAGCGCCACCGCCTGCCGGATGGCCTCATTGGCAGGTTCCGCCCCCCGCAGGGCGTGAAACAACGGGCTGTCGAGGGCGGGCAAGTCGAGGGCGGTCAGGTCGCGCACCACCACCTGGTCCTGGTGGCCCTGCTCCCGGCGTGTTTGCAGGAAGCGCTCCATCAACTGGTTGGTGCGGGATGCGGGGCCGTTGAGGCTGGATTGCAGCAGCAGGATCTGGCTCATGAGGGGAACTCCATCTGAAACGTGTGAAGAATGAAGGGAGCTTACCAGTCATTTTTTTCCGCAGTGCTGATAGTATTTCGCCATATTGGTTCCAAAAGGTATGCAATAGATGGCAAACACGCTCAACGGCATCGATCTCTTCGCCACCGTGGTGGAGGCGGGCAGCTTCGCCCAGGCGGCGGAGCGGCTTCACCTCACCCGCTCGGCGGTGGGCAAGGGGGTGGCGCGGCTGGAGCTGCGTCTCGGCGTGCAACTGTTTCATCGCACTACCCGCAGCCAGAGCCTGACCGAGGAGGGGGCGCTCTTCTATCGCCACTGCCTGCGGGCGCTGGAGGAGGTGCGTCTTGGGGAAACGGCGCTGGCCAGCAACAAGCTCACCCTCAACGGCAGATTGAAGGTCTCCATGCCGGTGCTGTTCGGCCAGCAGTGCGTGGCCCCCATTTTGCTGGCGTTGGCGAAGGCGCATCCCGGGTTGGCCCTGGAGCTGTCGTTCAGCGATCGCAAGGTGGATCTGGTGGAGGAGGGGGTGGATCTGGTGATCCGCAACGCAGAGCCGCCGGACAGCCTGGATCTGGCGGCACGCAGGCTCGGGGAGCACGGCATGACGCTTTGCGCCTCGCCCGCCTATCTGGCCGAGCGGGGGGAACCTGTGACCCTGGCTGAGCTACCGGATCATGAGTGCATTGCCTATCTGCGCCAGGGGCGGGTGCTGTCGTGGTGGTGGCAGGAGGCCGAGGCATGGCGCGAAGTCCAGCCCAGAGGGCGGTTGCAGATGGACGATCTCAACGCCATCACCCAGGCGGCCATCGCGGGCTTTGGTCTCGCCTGGCTGCCGACCTGGCTGGCGCGGCCCCACCTTGAGCGGGGCGAGCTGCGCGAGCTGCTGGCCCGGTTGCCGGGTCGGCGCTATCCCATCAACGCCCTCTGGCCCCATGGTCCGCATCTGCCCCTCAAGACCCGGCTTGCCATCGACTGGCTGGCGAGCCGCCTGCCCGAGCAGCTGGCCAGCGTGAACGTGCCGGGTCATCAGCCCCAATGAAAAAGGGCCTGCTGTGACAGGCCCTTTTTCATTTTCTGTGGTTCCGAGGGTCAGGCTTCGGCCTTGTTCAGCCACTCCACCCTGTACTGGGCGCCGGCGCCCTGGGCCAGCTTGGCGCACAGGGGTTTCAAGAAGGCCTCGATCTGCTCGTCCAGCATCCAGGGGGGGCTGACGATGAGCATGCCGGAGCCGTTCATGCCCCAATCGGCAGTCTGGCCGGCCACTTCCAGCTCCGCCACCAGGACGTTGCCGAAGTTCTCCCGCTTGATCGCTTTGAGCATGTCGCGGGACTTGTCCGCCTCTTGCCCGAGGATGGGATACCAGAGGGCGTAGATGCCGGTGGCCCAGCGCTTTTGCGCTTTTTTAAGGGTATCGACCACGGCGAAGTAATCTTCCTTGAGCTCATAGGGGGGATCGATCAGCACCAGACCACGGCGCGGGGTGGGGGGCAGCAGGGCCACCAGCCCCTCGAAGCCGTCGCGATGGTGGACGGCGACGCGGGGGTCGTACCCCATGTTGGCGCGAAGATCCTCCACCTCGTTGTTGTGCAGCTCCATCAGCGCCAGCTTGTCCTGATCGCGGATAAGGCGGCGGGAGAGCTCCGGCGAGCCGGGGTAGTAGTGCAGCTGACCATCGCTGTTCATCTCCTCGATGACACCCAGATAGGGGGCCATGGCGGACCACTGGGCCCGCTCATCCCACAGGCGTTTGATCCCGTCGGCGTATTCCGCTTTCTTCTGGGACCAGTCGCCGCGCAGGTCGTAGAGACCGCCACCGGCATGGGTGTCCAGCACGATGAAGGGTTTCTCCTTCTTCTTGAGGGACTCGATGATCAGGGCCTGGACGGCGTGTTTGAGCACATCGGCGTGGTTGCCGGCGTGAAAGGCGTGGCGGTAGCTCAGCATATGAGATCTCTGAGGGGGCCCTGCTGGGCACCCAGTAACGATAGATAGTGAAACAGGTTGCGGCTGTCGCCGCGAAACAGGGCGAGGGTGCGCAGGGTCTGCAGCAAGACCCCCTGTTGCAGCCGCTCCAGCTCCAGTTCGTGGGCCAGCATGGTCTGGTACTCCTCGGCCCCCACCCGTGACTTGGCCTGCTGGCGCAGGGTGCGCCAGGGGAGCAGCACCGCCTCGGTCTGTACCAGGGCCGGTTGCAAGTCCGTGAGGTCGACCGGGATCCTGAGCAGGTCGAGGTGGTGCAGCAGGAGCGCCAGGTTGACGTTGCCCCCCATGCTTTGCACGTGGAGCCAGTCCTGGCTGCGCTGGCCATAGGCGCCTGTGCTCCATGTCCAGAACTCGGAAGGGGTGGGCAGGGCGTCGGGGCTGACCCGCTCGCTGGCCATCAAGGCTTCATCACGCAAAGAAGGCCTGCTCCATGGTTTCCAGCTCTTCAGAGAGGCTCATCCACTCCAGCTCGACGTGCTCCAGCTCCTCCTTGAGGGGACCCTGGGACTTGAGCAGCTCGGAGAGCTTGCCCTTGGCACTCTCTTCATAGATGGCGGGATCGGCGAGCTGGTGCTCGATGTCGGCGAGCCTGCCTTGCAGCTTCTCCATGTTGGCCTCGAGCTTTTCCAGCTTCTGGCGAAGCGGCCGGGTCGCTTGCCGGAACTGGGCTTCGAGGCGCTTCTGATCCTTGCGCGCCACCGCCGAGTTGGCGGAGACGGTGCCATCTGCCGGCTTGGCATTGGCCTCTTTCTCCTGCTCGCCGAGCCACTTGTGGTAGTCGTCGAGATCCCCGTCGAAGGGCTCGACCCGGCCGCCGTGGACCAGATAGAAGTCATCCGTGGTGGTGCGCAGCAGGTGACGGTCGTGAGAGACCACCACCATGGCTCCCTCGAACCCTTGCAGGGCCATGGTCAGGGCGTGGCGCATCTCCAGATCCAGGTGGTTGGTCGGTTCATCCAGCAGCAGCAGGTTGGGTTTTTGCCAGGTGATGAGGGCCAGCACCAGACGCGCTTTCTCACCGCCGGAGAAGGGGGCCACCTTGTCGAGTACCTTGTCGCCGTGAAAACCGAAGCTGCCGAGGTAGTTGCGAAGCTCCTGTTCGGTCTTGTCCGGCGCCAGGCGCACCAGGTGATCGAGGGGGCTGTCGTCTAGGCGCAGGGTCTCGAGCTGATGCTGGGCGAAGTAGCCGATGCTCACCCCGGCGCTCACCTCCAGCTTGCCGGAGAGGGGCGGGTTGGAGCCCGACAGCATCTTGATGAAGGTGGACTTGCCCGCGCCGTTGCGACCGAGCAGGCCGATGCGCGACCCCGGCACCAGGTTGAGTTTGATCTTCTCCAGGATCACCTTGTCGCCGTAACCGGCGCACAGGTTCTCCATGGCGATGAGCGGGGTCGGCAGAGCGGAGGGCTCGCGAAACTCGAAGCTGAACTCGGAGTCGGCGTGGGCGGGCAGGATCTTCTCCATCCGCTCCATGGCTTTGAGCCGGCTTTGGGCCTGACGGGCCTTGGAGGCCTTGTAGCGGAAGCGGTCCACATAGGATTGCATGTGGGCCATCTCCCGCTGCTGCTTCTCGTACATGGACTGCTGCTGGGCCAGGTGCTCGGCCCGTTGCAGTTCGAAGTCGGAGTAGCCGCCGCTGTATTCGTTGAGCTTGCCGTTCTCGATATGAATGATGCGATTCACCACGGAGTCGAGGAAGTCGCGGTCGTGAGAAATGAGCACCAGCGTGCCCTGATAGCCCTTGAGCCACTTCTCCAGCCAGATGACGGCGTCGAGATCCAGGTGGTTGGTCGGTTCATCCAGCAGCAGCAGATCGGAACGGCAGAGCAGCGCCTGGGCCAGGTTCAGGCGCATGCGCCAGCCACCGGAGAAGCTTCTGACCGGCGAGTCGAGCTGATCGCCGCCAAAACCCAGACCGTGCAGCAGCTCGGCGGCGCGGGCGCGAATGCTGTAGGCACCTATGGTATCGAGCTTGCCGTGCAGCTCGGCCACCAGCAGACCGTTGTCATCCGCCTCGGCCCGGGCGAGCTCGGCCTCCAGGGCGCGGAACTCCTTGTCGCCGTCGATCACGTACTCCAGGGCGGAGCAGTCCAGCGCCGGGGTCTCCTGGGCCACGCCGGCAATCTGCCAGCCGGCGGGCAGACTGAAGCTGCCGTTGTCGATGGCCAGCTCGCCCCGCACCAGCGCAAAGAAGGTGGACTTGCCACAGCCGTTCTTGCCCACCAGGCCCACCTTGTGGCCGGGGTGTATGGTGGCGGACGCGTTGTCCAGCAGCGTGCGGCCGCCGCGGATCAGTTCGATTTGACTGGCAACTATCATGGATGGGTCTGCTTGGCTCGATTGAAGGAGAGAAACTGGCGCGGATCTTACGTGAAATGACACAAATTTGCACTTGAGGGCGGGGGGGATGGCTGCCGCCGGAAAAACGTGTCATAACAGAGACATCTGGGGGGCAGGAGGCTGACCATGTTGATTAAAGAGATCATGACGACCCGGGTCGCGACCGTTTCCATGGATGACAGGCTGAGCGTCATCAAGGAGATCTTCGAGCAGGCCCATTTCCGCCACCTCCTGGTGGTGGAAGAAGAGGAGCTGGTGGGGGTCATCTCGGACCGGGATCTGCTGCGTGCCATCAGCCCCTATCTGGACACGGATGCCGAGATGAACCGGGACACCGAGACCCTCAACCGGCGCGCCCACCAGATCATGAGCCGTGAACCCATCACCGTCTCCCCCGAACGCTCCCTGAAAGAGGCCGCCGGCCTCATGCTGGAGCACCAGATCTCCTGTCTGCCTGTGCTGGAAAACGGCGCCCTGGTGGGCATAGTGAGCTGGAAGGACCTGCTGAGGGTCATGCGCGGCTGGCAGCCGGTCTGACGAGGCGGGGAACATAAGCGGGGAGTCCGTGTCGCCCGGCAGGGCTTCCAGCTTCTCGCTTTTATGAAAGATTAAACTGCATTCATCAAATTTTTCAGATTGCTTGTGTTGCAAAAATGATTTTCATGGTCATAAATTCTACCGCTGTCATTTCATGTGACACTATATGTCGCGGTGTCAGCTCGAATTGATGCTTTTATAATTAATCGTTCGCCGCTTCAGTTCCCATCAAGGTTTCCGGATCTACCTTAGGCCATCGGCACATCAACCGATCATCACGACCGAACTCTGGTCTGACAGAGAGTGCTTACACCTGAGGAAAGAACAATGAAAAAGACAGCATTGACGATGGCCATCTCCAGCCTGCTGCTGGCCGGTGGCGCACAGGCCGCCAACGTTTACGATCAGAATGGTACCAAACTGGACATCGGCGGCCGCGTCAACGGCATGTACTACGGCACCGATGACAACGCCACCGAAGGCGATGCCAGCTACCTGCGTCTGCACATCGCAGGTGAAACCAAGGTTGACGAGGATCTGACCGCGTTCGGCTTCGCCGAGTACAACCTGCCGGTCTCCGGTTCTGACAACGACGAGCTGCGTTACGCCTATGCGGGCATCAAGCACGATCGCTTCGGTGCCTTCAGCTACGGCCGTCAGGACGGTCTGTTCACCAAGGCGGTCAACAACTACACCGACGTGCTGCCGGAGTGGGGTGGTGATGGTCTGGGCAAGGACACCGAGGTGTTCGGCACCGGTCGGACCAACGGCCTGGCTCAGTACATGTACAACTGGCAGGGGTTGACCCTGGGTGCCCAGTTCACCGGCAACAACGACCCGCAGAACGCGAGCCGCAGCGAGCGCGTCGGCCCGAACAGCACCTGGAGCCCGAAAGGTTCTTCCGAGGGTTATGCCCTCTCTGCCAACTATGACTTCAACATGGGCCTGAGCCTGGGGGCCGCCTACAACCAGGCTGGCAAGACCGACGAACAGGCCGAGAACGTGAGCTTCGGCGGCGACAACGACGCCAAGCTGTTCGGGGTGGGCGCCAAGTATGCCGTCGGCAACCTCTACATGGCCGCCACCTACTCCCACGGTGAAGATCACCTCTTCGTGGACACCGGCTCCCTGCGCGGTTACGCCGAGAAGATGGATGGCTACGAAGCGGTCGTGCAGTACAACATCACGCCGAAGTTCAAGCCCTCCCTGGCCTACCTGCGTACCGACGTGAAGGACAGCGCTCACGGCATCGATGACACCGCGACCGAATACGTCTCCGTGGGTGCCTGGTACAACTTCACCGACAACTTCAATGCCTACGTGGACTACAAGATCAACCTGCTGGACGAAGTGGGTTCCACCGGCAAGAACAGCCTGAACAAGTCCACCGACGACATCGTCGCCGTGGCCCTGCAGTACAACTTCTAAGTCGTCCCGGACGCACTGCACATCCCAGGACCGGCCCATGTGGCCGGTCTTTTCGTTGCTGGCTGACAAGAGCGGCACGCCGGGGTTCAGCAATGGCACCGTGTGGTCGATACCCTTGTTGTCGGGGCCGGTGCGTGGCTGTGCTTGCCATGAGGCAGTGATGGGGGGATGATCACGCCCCGTGGTCAAGATCCTATCTTTCCTCGACGCTTTTCATTATTTCTATATAGGCTTGCGTTGTCCCGACAGGGAAAGCGGGGCTGGTTGGCATGTCGCAGCTCCGGTGCGGGGCAATTTCGGGAAATGGACGTAAGGGCGTTATATGGCGAGCATATTGGATTCAGTGGATCAACGTACCCAGCTTGTAGGGGAGAATCGCCTGGAACTGCTGATGTTCCGTTTGGGTGCCCAGCAACTGTTTGCGATCAACGTCTTCAAGGTGCGGGAAGTGGTCAAGCTGCCTCATCTGAACAAGATGCCGGGGTCCCACCACAATATCAGCGGCGTCGCCAACATTCGCGGCGTCTCCATCCCCGTCATCAACCTGCGCGGTGCCATCGGGATGCGTCCCATGGCCATCGATCAGGAGTCCAACCTCATCATCACCGAGTACAACCGCACCATTCAGGGGTTCCTGGTGGGGCAGGTGGCCCACATCGTCAACATGACCTGGAAGGACATACTGCCGCCGCCCCGTTCGGCGGGTCGTGCCAACTACCTCACCGCCATCACCCGCATCCCGGAAGGGGGCGTCGACCAGATCGTCGAGATCATCGATGTGGAGAAGGTGCTGGCGGAGATCATCACCTATGACGTGCGCATCTCGTCCGAGGTGCTGGACGAGGAGATCCTGCCCCAGATGCAGGGACGCCGGGTGCTCATCGTCGATGACTCCAGCACGGCCCGCAACCAGGTGCGCGAGACCCTCGCCCAGCTCGGGCTCGAGGTCATCGAGTGCCAGGACGGCTTGCAGGCCCTCAAGCTGCTCAAGGGGTGGTGCGATGCGGGCAAGAAGGTGACCGACGAGATCATGCTGATGATCACGGATGCCGAGATGCCGGAGATGGATGGCTATCGCCTGACTCACGAGGTGCGCAGCGATCCGCGCATGTCCGATCTCTTCATCACCCTCAATACCTCCCTGAGCGGCAACTTCAACGAGGCCATGGTCAAGAAGGTGGGGTGTGATCGCTTCATCTCCAAATTCCAGCCCGACTTGCTGGTGGACGTGGCCCAGCAGCGGATGCGGCAGATCCTGGGCCGTTGAACCCGGCACGCCGAACCATGAAAAAGCCCCCGCCATGCGGGGGCTTTTTGCTGGGCAAGGGGAAGGGCCATGGGCCCGGCCACCGGGCTATTGTGTCAGCAGAGGCTCGACAAAGCGGGCGACCTTGTCGCGGATCCGGGGCTGGGCTGCGGCCGTCGGGTGCAGCCCATCGTTCATCATGAGTTCAGGGCGCAGCACAATATCATCCAGAAAGAAGGGCATCAGCGGCAGGTCGTTGGCCTTCGCAAGATCCGGGAAGATCTGCTCGAACTGTTGCAGATAGCGCGCCCCATAGTTGCGGGGCAGCAGGATCTGGGTCAGCACCGTCTTCGCCTGGTGCGCCCGGGTGAGCTCGATCATCTTGGTCAGGTTGGCCCGGGTGATGGCGGGAGCAAAGCCCCGCAGCCCGTCGTTGGCGCCGAGTTCGATCAACACCCAGTCCGGTTTGTGGGTTTCGAGCAGGGCGGGCAGGCGGGCCAGGCCGCCCTGGGTCGTTTCACCGCTGATGCTGGCATTGATGAGGGTGTGTTCTCCCCCCTGCTGCTGCCACTTTTCATTGAGCAGGGCAGGCCAGCTCTGTTCGGCCTGCATCTGGTAGCCGGCACTCAGGCTGTCGCCCAGTACCAGCAGGGTCTGGGCCTGGACGGACGCTGCCCAGCAGCACAGGCAACTCACGGCAAACAAGAGACGCATCATGCAGTCAACTCCCACGTTCTATTGTCATTACAGGTTCAGGCAAACAGGATACCCAAGATGAGTTCAACGCCCATTATCGCCGTCAGGGGGCTCGGTAAAACCGTTCGCCTCGGTCAGGAAAGCCTCACCATCCTTGAAGGGATCGATCTGCAAGTCAATACCGGCGAGACGCTGGCGCTGGTCGGTGCGTCCGGTTCCGGCAAGTCCACTTTGCTCGGTTTGCTGGCCGGTCTCGATCTGCCGAGCAGCGGCGAGATAGAGATCCTCGGCCACTCCCTCACCCGGCTGGACGAGGAGGGACGCGCCAGGCTGCGGGCCGAGCAGGTGGGGTTCGTGTTCCAGTCGTTCCTGCTGCTGCCCACCCTGAGCGCCCTGGAAAACGTCATGTTGCCGGCCGAGCTGCGGGGGGAGACCGGCAGCGAGCCCCGTGCCCGGGAGCTGCTGGCCCAGGTCGGTCTGGGAGAGCGGTTGCACCACCTGCCGCCGCGCCTCTCTGGCGGCGAGCAGCAGCGGGTCGCCATTGCCCGTGCCTTCATGACCCGCCCCAGCCTGCTGCTGGCGGACGAGCCTACCGGCAACCTCGACAGCAAGACAGGGGAGACGGTGATCGAACTGCTGTTTCGTCTCAACCGCGAGCACAACACCACCCTGGTGGTGGTGACTCATGACCATGAACTGGCCCAGCGCTGCCAGCGACAGCTGGTGATGTCAGCCGGGCGGCTGGAGGCACAGACTGTCATGGCGGCCAGGGTGGGAGAGCTGTCATGAGTCAGTGGAGACAGAGCTGCACCAGGGGATCGCTGGCAGCAGCATGGACGGTGAGGGAGGCGTCATGAGTCAGTGGCGACTGGGATTGAAGCTGCTGCGCCGGGAAGGGTTCAGCGGCGAGCTGCGCTGGTTTGTGCTGGCGCTGGCGCTGAGCGTCGCCTGCGTGCTCAGCGTGGCTCTGGTGGCGGATCGGCTGGATGCGGGGCTCAAGGCCTCCGGGCGGGATTTCATCGGAGGGGACAGGGTGCTGCGCTCCGCGACGCCGGTACCGGCAGAGTGGCTGGCGCAGGCGCATCAGGAGGGGCTGGCCGTGCAGACCACGGTCAGCTTCAACAGCATGCTGTTTCACGGTGATACTCTGCAACTGGCCTCCATCCGCGCCGTGCCCGGGGATTTTCCCTTCTACGGCAAGCTGGAGCTCACTCCCCAGCGCGCCCCGGCGCCCGGCGAGATCTGGCTCTCCGCCAGGGTGATGCAGCTGCTCGGCGCCAAGGTGGGGGAGGTACTCGAGGTCGGCAACACCCGGCTGACGGTGGCAGGGGAGCTGGGCCAGGAGCCGGATCAGGGGTTCAGTCCCTTCCAGATGGCGCCAAGGGCCTTGATCCACAGCGCCGATATCGAGGCGACCGGGGCCCTGCTGCCGGGCAGTCGCCAGCAGTGGCGCTATCTCGTCAAGGGGCCCCGTGACGCCATCGCCCGCTATGAGGCCTGGCTCAACCCCAGGCTGAGCGCCGGGCAGAAGCTCGTCAAACCCGACGATCAGGGTACCCAGGTGGGGAAATCCCTGGGCAATGCCGAGCGCTTCTTCCGTCTGGCATCCCTTGCCGGCGTGCTGCTCGGCGCCCTGGCCATGGGGATAGCGGTGCGCCATTTCGCCGAGCGCCAGACCAACATGGTGGCCCTGCTCAAGACCCTGGGGGCCTCGCGGCGCACCCTGTGGCAACTGATGGGCACCCTGCTGTTCTCCCTGACCCTGGTGGGGGCCCTGATGGGGCTGGTGGCGGGCAGCGCCATGCAGTGGCTGACTCTGAACCTGCTGGGGGATCTGCTGCCTGCGGATCTGCCGCCCCCCTCCTGGCGACCCTTCGCCCTGGGCCTCGCGGTCGCCTTCTTCATCACCCTGATGCTGGCGTTCGTTCCCTTCCTGAGGCTGCTCAAGGTACCGCCGCTGCGGGTGCTGCGCCGGGAACTGGAGGCGGGGATCCCCCCCTGGCTGACGGTGCCCGTGGGGCTCATCGGGCTGTTTGCCCTGGTGTGGGGCTTTACCGCCGACATCAGGCTGGCCTGCGGGCTCATCGGTGGCATGGGGGTGTTGATGGCGCTGCTGGCCCTGCTCGCCTCCGTGCTGCTGCGTCTTGGCAGTCGGCTCAAGGGGCCCCATGCCCTGCGCCTGGCCATCAATCACCTCTCCCGTGAGCGGGGTAGTGGTCTGTTCCAGCTGGCGGGTTTCGCCCTGGCCCTGATGCTGTTCGGGCTGCTGTGGGCAGCGCGGGTCGATCTGCTGGAGGATTTTTCCACCCGGTTGCCTGCCGATGCCCCGAACCGCTTCCTGGTCAATGTGGCGGACAGCGAGCGGGAAGGGATCCTGGCCGATCTGCACCAGGCCGGGGCCATCACCTCGGACTTCTACCCCATGGTGCGCGGGCGCCTGACCCGTATCGCCGGTGAGGCGGTGGGGGAGGATGCGGCGCGGGAGGGGGTGGACAGGGAGCTCAACTTCACCACCACATCGGCCCTGCCCGCCGACAACAAGGTCACTGCCGGTCAATGGCTGGCCGGCAAGGGGGAGGTCTCCGTCGACGAGGCACTGGCGGGACGGCTCGGCATCGCGCTCGGCGACGTGCTCGGCTTCACCATAGAGGGGCGGGCGTTCGAGGCCAGGGTGACCAGCCTGAGGTCCATCAAGTGGGACAACATGAGGCCGAACTTCTACATGATCTTCTCGCCGGACGTGTTGGCCCCCTTCTCCCAGACCTGGCTCGGCAGCTATCGTCTGCCGCCTGAGGGGCGAGGGGCAGAGGTGGAACTCATCCGCCGCCACCCCACGGTGAGCCTCATCGATGTGGAGGATCTCATAGGGCGCCTCACCCTGGTCTCCGATCAGGTGAGCCGCGCCCTGGGATTGATGCTCGGGCTGGTGACGGTGGCCGCCCTGCTGGTGCTGCTGACCCAGACCCAGGCCGGCATGGCCCATCGCCGCAGGGAGCTGCTGCTGATGCGCACCTTGGGGGCGGGGAGCGCCCTGCTCGAGAAGATGCTGCGCTGGGAGCTGGTGGCGAGCGGTGCCCTGGCGGGGCTTTGCGCCGCCATGGTGGTGGAGCTCTGCTCCTTCGGCCTGCAGTGGTGGTGGGAGGGGGCGCAGTGGCAGTTCCACTGCGCCATCTGGGCTGCACTCCCCCTGCTTGGGGCCGTGCTGGTGACCCTGGCTGGACAGGGCATGCGCCGCCAACTGCTGGCGGGTACCCTGAGCGACCGGCTCAGGGGACTGGGGCAGGGGCTGCTCTGATGGCTCGACACATCCCGACCTCGGTCGGGATGTGTCATTGGGTCAACGGGGTGAGTGCAGCAGATTGTCCAGAGCGCCGGGCAGGGCCGGGAAGCTGAAGTGAAAACCGGCCTGCTGCAAGCGGGCGGGCAGTACCTGCTGTCCGGTGAGCAGCAGATCCGCCGCCTCTCCCATCAGGAGTCGCAGGAGGGGTGCCGGTACGAAGAAGAGGTGCGGGCGATGGAGCGTGGCGGCCAGGGTCTCGCTGAACCGGCGATTGCTGACCGGTTGCGGGGCCGTGCCGTTGAAGATGCCGTCACACTCGCCGTGCTCGATGAGAAACAGCATGGCCCGCACCAGATCCTGCACGTGGATCCAGCTCATCATCTGGGTGCCGCTGCCCATGGGGCCGCCGAGGCCGAGGCGGTAAGGGGGCAGCATCCTGGGCAAGGCGCCCCCCTCCATGCCGAGTACCAGGCCGATGCGCAGGATGCAGACCCGGGTCTGGGCCGAGCGGGCCTGCTGGGCAAGCTGCTCCCACTGCTGACAGAGACGGTGGGTGAATTCGTCGTGAGGGTTCTGGCATGTTTCATCCAGAGGGGCGTCATCCTGGCGGCCATACCAGCCGATGGCGGAGGCATTGAGCAGCAATCTGGGGGGCGTGCTGGAGAGTTTGACGAGATCCACCAGCTGTTCGGTCAGCAGCCAGCGGCTGTTGCAGAGCAACTGCTTGCGGGACTCGCTCCAGCGTCCGGCGGCGATGGGTTCGCCGGCCAGGTTGATGACGATGTCCACGTCATTGAGGTGATCCAGCCTGTCCAGGCTGTCCAGCAGGGTGACATCGTGGCCGAGCAGCTCGTAGGCCCGGCTGCCCTGACGGGTCAGCACGACTACTTCGTGCACCACCTTGAGGTGTGCCACCAGACGGCGGCCGATAAACCCCGTGCCCCCCGTGATCAGTATCTTCATGTCCTGCCTCCCTGACGCTCTAGGGTCTACTCTAGAGCCTGGGTGCCCGATGGACAAGCTCCTGTTTTTATGAGCATTATGATTTTTGTCTCCCAAGACGCCGCCCCCTTTGTCCACGGGGTTGCAGGGCTTTGCGACCACGGGGGGCGCCGTGGCGCGGCGGTATCAGGGGCTCATTCCGGCTTGCCAAACGGGCGCCAGCGGGTAAACTCGAGCGCTTTTTCGCCATGTTCATGAGGGCCGTTATGCCATTTCGACGTTTGAAGGTGCGTCAATTCTATGTCCGGCTGCTCTGTGCCTTGCTGGCCGGTCTGTTGCCCATGCTCCTTGGGCTCGTCATCGTCATCTGGCAGACCGCCACCGGCGTGAAACAGGATGCGGTGGCGCGCCTGGAACATGCCAGGGTCATGTTCGACCGCACTCTGGACAATGCCCAGTTGGCGGCGTCGGCCCTCACCGGCAGCCTGGGCAGGCCCTGTCTCGAGGTGGTGCAGGGGCTCAGGGATCAGGTGGCCACGGTGCCGGATGTGCGCAGCGTCAACCTGGCCAGGGGGGATCGGATCTACTGCTCTTCCCTCTATGGCCCGGTCGATGGCGGCATCAAACTGGATGACTATGTCGGGGGCAGGCTCGACCTGATGAAGGGCAACCCGGTCACCCCAAATCGCCCCCTCATCGCCTACCGGGAAGAGGTGGGCGAGTTCAGCGTGCTGGTGGGGGTCGACGGCTACTACCTGCTCAACATCCTGGACATGCTGAGCCGCAACTCCCCACTGGGGCTGGTGGTCGGCAACGAGATGCTGCTGCGAAACAGCGAGCTCACCGACAAGCTGATCCCCAAGGACCGCAGTGGCTATCTCGAACAGGTCTCGACCAGGTACCCGTTCAAGGTAGTGACCACGGTGTCGGTGGATGAGTACCGTGCCCACATCTGGGACTACTCCAAGGTGGGCGTCATTATTTATCCTCTGCTGAGCCTGCTGCTCGGGGTGGCGGTCTTCTGGCTGATGGGCCGTTCGACCTCGCCGGCCCAGGAGCTGAAACGGGCACTGTCCCAGCAGGAGTTCATCCCCTATCTGCAACCCGTGGTGAACGGGGAGGACGGCCAATGGAGCGGTTGCGAGGTGCTGATGCGCTGGCAACACCCCCGTCAGGGGATGATCTCGCCGGATCGCTTCATTCCCCTGGCAGAGGACAGTGGCCTCATCGTGCCCATGACCCGGCTGTTGATGGCGCAGGTGCGCGAACAGTTTGCGGGCAAGGCGCACTATCTGCCGCGAGGGTTCCACTTCGGCTTCAACATCAGCGCCAGCCACTGCAAGGATCTGAGCCTGGTGGAAGATTGCCGGGATTTCATCAACGCCTTCAAGGGGAATCCCATCAAGCTGGTGCTGGAGCTGACCGAGCGCGAGCTCATCGTGGCGGACGAGACGACGGACCGGCTCTTTGCCGAGCTGCATGCCCTCGGGGTCTTCATCGCCATCGACGATTTCGGCACCGGCCACTCCAGCCTGACCTACCTGCAGACCTTCCAGGTCGACTTCCTCAAGATCGATCAGAGCTTCGTCGGCATGATTGGGTCGGACGCGCTCTCCAGCCACATCGTGGAGAACGTCATCGATCTGGCGACCCGGCTCGGTCTGCAACTGGTGGCGGAAGGGGTGGAGAATCAGGTGCAGGCCGACTATCTGAAGGCCCGCGAGGTGACCTTCCTGCAGGGCTACCTGTTTGGCAGGCCCATGCCCATGAAGGAGTTTGTCAGCCAGCTGGCCGGGCAGGGGCGCTGAGGGGCAAGCGCGAGGCAAAAAAAACCAGCNGCGACCGGGTCGCTGGTTTTTTTATGGCCGGATGGCTCAGAGCATGCGGGCCAGGGCGCGGCACAGACGCTGAACCCCCTCTTCCGTGGTCGCCTCATCCACACAGGAGAAGCTCAGGCGCAGGGTGTTCTGGATCTCGGGGCGCACATAGAAGGGGGCGCCGGGCACGAAGGCAACCTTCTCCTTGATGGCCTCGTCGAACAGGGCCATGGCACTGACGCTGGGCGGCAGGGTCAGCCAGAGGAACATGCCCCCTTCGGGACGGGTGTAGCTGACGCCGGGCGGACAGTGGCGCGCAAGGGCGGCTTCCATGGCGGCACGCTGGCGACCATAGACCTCCTTGATCTTCTCCAGGTGAGCGTCGAGGGAGTTGTCGGTCAGGAAGCGGTGCAGCACCTGCTGGCTGAAGGCGTTGCTGTGCAGGTCGGTGGCCTGCTTGGCGATGGTGACCTTCTTGCGCAGCCAGTCCGGCACCACCATCCAGCCCAGGCGGAAGGCGGGCACCACCGTCTTGGAGAAGGACCCGAGCAGCACGGTGTTGTGGGGGGCCAGCTTGGCGATGGGAGGGAGGTGTTCCCCCTCGAAGCGCAGCTCGCCATAGGGGTCGTCTTCCACCATCAGCAGATCGTGGCGCACCAGGCGCTCCGCCAGGGCCTCCCGGTTGGCGCGGCTGTAGGAAACACCGCTCGGATTCTGGAAGTTGGGCACGCCGTAGAGCAGCCTGGCGCTGGAGCCCTGCTCCAGCAGCGCATCCAGCGCGGCCAGATCCAGCCCCTCTTCCGCCAGGGTAATGGGCTTGAAATTCGGTTGATAGACGGAGAACGCCTGGATGGCGCCAAGGTAGCCCGGCTCTTCGATGATGAGATCCTGCCCCTCGTTCACCAGCACCTTGCCCAGCAGATCCAGCGCCTGCTGGGAGCCGCTGGTGATGAGGATGTTGTCAGGATTGACGGCCATGCCGTGGCGGCTCAGGTAGCGATCGGCGATGAACTGGCGCAGCGGGGCAAAGCCCTCGGTGGTGGCGTATTGCAGCGCGGCGGCTCCCTGCTCGCGCAGCACGTCCTGGCACGCTTGCTCGATGGCCTTGACCGGGAACAGATGGGGGTTGGGCAGGCCGCCGGCGAAGGAGATGATCTCCGGATTGGCGGCAACTTTGAGGATTTCGCGGATAAAGGAAGGCTCGACCTTCTCGAAGCGCTGGGCAAAAAACGGCTGCATAGGGTTCTCTCTGACTAGGTGGCGGTCGCTCCATTCAACCGCCAGGTTATCCGTTTGTATCAGATTTCAGAAATGAGGCAATGGCTGTCACAAAAATCCATAAAAAAGGGCAGGTTTGGCACCTGCCCGAATTTTATCGTCCCGACCCCGGTCAGGGGCGCAAAAACCCCTGTCAGGGGGGCATCGGGCGGGATGGGGCTCAGAGCCCCGGCGCCTTGAGGAAGCGGATCATCAGGTCGGTATTGGCCCCGAGCTGCTGCTCGATCCGGCCCGGGAAGAGCTCGGCCATTTTGTCGAGGCGATCATGCTCCGTGTGCCAAATCTTGCCCCACTGGGTCTCGCTGTCCCGGTCGCAGGCGCTCTTGGTGGCGTCGTCGTAGCAGTCCCACAGCGCCGGATTGGTGCTCTGGGAGTAGCCGTCATAGCCATCTTCCCCGTTGATGGTGAAGTTGGTGGCCTCCACGTAGGCGATGGGCACCCCCAGGCAGGCAAAGGGGGCATGATCGGACCAGCTGCCGGTCTCCCCTTCCGGGTAGCCGCTGTAGCTGGGGTGGATGGCGAACGGGGTGGCGGTCTGCTGGGAGATGGTCAGCAGGCGATCGCGCACCTTGGGATCGAAGCTGTAGCGGCTCGGGTCGGCGCAGTTGTACTCGGCCACGTCGGAGTGGGCCGAGTGGACATAGACGATGTCGCCCCCGGCGATGGTGTCGTAGTTCACCATGGCCAGCAGCTTGGCGACGGCGTCGGTGTCGAGACTGGCGGCATAGGCTCTGGAGCCGTTGAGGCCGTTTTCCTCGGCGCCGAAGAAGGCGAAGCGCACCGTGTAGGGCAGGGTCTCTCCCTTGAGTGCCTCGGCAACCGCCAGCAGGGCGGCGACGCCGGCCCCGTTGTCGGTGGCGCCTTCGGATCCTTTCTTCTCGCCGGTGCTGTCATAGTGGGCACCGATGAGGATCACCTTGTCGCTCTGACCCTTGAGCTCGGCGACGATGTTCTGGGAGGTTCGGTCTGTGCCGCCCCGGGTGTAGGTGAATGGCTGGTTCTGCACTTCGTAACCCCAGCCGGCCAGGTGATCCTGGATCCAGGCGGCGGCGCGGGTTTCGGCCTCGGTGCCCGTGGGACGAGCGCCTATCCCTTCTGCGCCAGAGCTCAGTTGCACCAGAAACTCATGGGCCTGAGCGGCGGGGGCAGGGGGTTGGGAGTCGTTGTCAGAGGGGTTGCAACCGGCCAGCAAGGCAGGCAGGACGAGGGCCAACAGGGTTTTCTTCATACTGCAATCCTTTGTTGTATATGGTTTTATTTTTCCGCGTCAGGATGAACCCGACGTCCGGCAGATTCTGTGAAGGGGGTGGCATTTGTCAACCTTGCCGGTGGAAGTGGGCAGTCCCGGGGGATTTGTTGTGGGAAACACTTGCGCCTTGTGCCTATCTTGGGATAATTCGCTCCCCTGTTTTTGCGAACTGATGCAATAACGAGCGATCCATTTATGTCGGCTCTGTTCCAGAGCGATGCAATAACGAGCAATTTACTATGTCTGTGACCCAAGATGTGTTTAACGAAGACGGCAAGTTCATGCGCAAGATCCGCAGCTTCGTCCGTCGCGAAGGCCGCCTGACCAAAGGGCAGGAGAAGGCCCTGGAAGAGCTCTGGCCGGTCATGGGCATCGATTTCGCACCAGAGCCGCTCGACATGGTGGCCCTGTTTGGCCGCGAGGCACCCGTGGTGCTGGAGATCGGGTTCGGCATGGGCGCCTCCCTGGTGGAGATGGCCAAGAACGCCCCCGAGAAGAACTTCATCGGCATCGAGGTGCACTCTCCGGGTGTGGGCGCCTGCCTTGGCACCGCCCAGGAGGCGGGCGTCACCAACCTGCGCGTCATCTGCCACGATGCGGTGGAAGTGCTGGAGCACATGATCCCGAACGGTTCTCTCTCCTGCCTGCAGCTCTTCTTCCCGGACCCCTGGCACAAGAGCCGCCACCACAAGCGTCGCATCGTGCAGCCTGCCTTTGCCCAGGATATCCGCCAGAAGCTTGCCATCGGTGGCGTCTTCCACATGGCCACCGACTGGGAGAACTACGCCGAGCACATGCTGGAGGTGATGAGTGCCGCCGAGGGGTACGAGAACACCTCCGCCACCGGCAACTGGGTGCCCCGTCCCGACTGGCGCCCCCTGACCAAATTCGAGCAGCGTGGCCATCGTCTGGGCCACGGTGTCTGGGATCTGATTTTCAAACGAGTCAACTGAGTCAACGTATCAACTAAGGAGCTATCATGGCCAACCGTAGCCGCCGTCTGCGCAAGAAACTGCGCGTCGATGAATTCCAGGAAATGGGGTTCGACATCAGTTTCAACTTCCCGGTCGGCACCGCCGAAGAGACCATTGATGCCGTGGTCGATGCGCTGATCGACGAGGTGATTGAGCCTCGCAAGCTGGCCTTCGCCGGCTCGGGTCACCTGGCCTGGGAAGGGATGATCTGCACCCAGCAGCTCGGCAAGTGCACCGACGAAGACCGTTCCGCCGTTCAGACCTGGCTGCAAGGCAAAGGGCTGGAGGCCGTGGTGGTCACCGAGCTGTTCGATCTCTGGTACGGCGAGCCGGCCTGATATCTGACTGCCTCCCGGGCAGATAGAAAATCCCGCCGCCGGCGGGATTTTTGTCGGTGGGCTGGCCCCGCCTCGTTTCACGTCATGGAATAGCCAATGGTGTTGTCATCCGAATTACTGGCCGGCATCCTGGAAGAGGTGCGTCCGCTGCTCGGGCAGGGGAAGGTGGCCGATTACATTCCCGCCCTGGCCCAGGTGCCTGCCGACCGGCTGGGGATCGCGGTCTGTACCGTTGAAGGAGAATTGTTCACCGCAGGTGACGCTTTCGAGCCCTTCTCCATCCAGAGTATCTCCAAGGCCCTGAGCCTCACGCTGGCCTTGACCCTCTATCAGGAGGAGGAGATCTGGGCCCGGGTGGGCAAGGAGCCCTCCGGTCAGCCGTTCAACTCCCTCGTCCAGCTGGAGTTCGAGCAGGGCATTCCCCGCAACCCCTTCATCAACGCCGGTGCCCTGGTGGTGAGCGATCTGCTGGAAACCCGGCTCACCGCTCCCCGCCAACGCACTCTGGAACTGGTGCGCCGCCTGTGCGGCAACCCGGCCATCATGGCGGATCAGGTGGTGGCGCGCTCCGAGTACCAGCACTCCGCCCGCAATGCCGCCATCGCCTATCTGATGAAGGCCTATGGCAACTTCGAGAACGAGGTGGACAAGGTATTGCAGAGCTACTTCAATGCCTGCGCCATCCGCATGAGCTGCGTCGATCTGGCACGAGCCTTCGTCTATCTGGCCAACCGGGGCGTCCCCCTTGGCGAGAGCACGCCCCTGCTGCCGGCCCGTACCACCAAGCAGGTCAATGCCCTGCTCGCCACCTGCGGCCTCTATGACGAGGCGGGCGACTTCGCCTACCGGGTCGGCATGCCGGGGAAATCCGGAGTGGGGGGCGGCATCATGGCGCTGATCCCGGGAGAGCTTTCCATCTGCGTCTGGTCACCCGAGCTCAACAAGGCGGGCAACTCCCTGGCCGGGACGGCGGCACTGGAGCTGCTGGCCGAGCGCCTGGGCCGCTCCATTTTTTAACTCTTTTCACTATGCATCGAGACGACATCATGAAACGAATGACTGGACTGTGGCGAAGCGGCCTGACCGCCTTGCTGCTCTGGTGTGCCTGGCCCGCGCTGGCCGCTGAGCTGCCCCCGCTCTCCCTGGCGGATGCCAAGGGGAAGGAGGCGGTGATCCTGGATACCCGCCCGAGCTATTTCTATCAGGGCTGGCCCATGGACGGGGAGAAGCAGGGGGGCCATGTGGCCGGTGCCGAGCTGCTCTCCGCAGAGTGGAAATACAGTGACGAGGAGTGGCCTGTGGCGCTTGCGAGCAAGGGTCTGAAGGCCGACAAACCCGTCGCCCTCTATGGCACCCCTCGCGAGGTGGCCGAGGTGGCCCGTCTGCTGCGCCAGCAGGGCATCAAGCAGCTGTTCGAGCTGCAGGAATGGAAAGAGGCGCCCCGGGAGCATCTGGCACGCTGGCAGCAGCTGGTCCATCCGCTCTGGCTGGCAGACTTGCAGGCAGGCAAGCCGGTCATCGCCGCCCCCAAGGGGGAGTGGAAGGTGTTCGAGGTGGACTGGGGATCCCCCAAGGCCTATCTGCTGAGCCACATTCCGGGAGCCGGCTACATCGACACCAACCGGCTGGAAGGGGAGCCGCTGTGGAACAAGGTCTCTGACGAGGCGCTCAAGGCGCTGCTGCTGGAGAACGGCATCCGTCATGACACCACCGTCATCCTCTATGGCCGCAACACCATGGCGGCGGCCCGTGCGGCCCATCTGATGATGTATGCGGGGGTCGAGGATGTGCGGCTGCTGGACGGCGGGCTGGAGGCCTGGTTCGTGCAGCATCTGCGCACCGAGACCGGTCTGGCCAATACCTTCAAACCGGCCAGGGAGTTTGGCGTGGCCATCCCCGCCCGTCCCGAGTTCTACACCACCCTTGACCAGGCCAAGGCCCTGCTCAAGCAACCGGACGGCGCTCTGGTCAGCGTGCGCACCTGGGACGAGTTCGTGGGCAATACCTCGGGCTACAGCTACATCAAACCCAAGGGGGACATTCCCGGGGCCAGATGGGGTCATGGCGGGGTGGATGCCAACAGCATGAGCGACTTCCACAACCCGGACGGCACCATGAAGCCCGCCCGCGAGATCCTCGCCATGTGGGACGAGTGGAATATCGAGCCGACCCAGCAGGCCGCCTTCTACTGCGGGACCGGCTGGCGCGCCTCCGAGGCGTTCTTCTACGCCTGGCTGATGGACTGGAAGCGGATCAGCGTCTACGACGGCGGATGGTTCGAGTGGAGCATGGATCCGGCCAACCCCACCGTCACCGGCGAGCGCAAGCCAGGCAACTAAGACGGCAATGCCGAGCAGCGGAAATAAAAAAGCACCTTCATGGAAGGTGCTTTTTTTGTCTGCAAGGCATGGTGAACCGGGATCAGAAGGAGGCCACGCTGGTCTGGTCGTAGAGGCCGTACTTCCTCGACAGCATCTGGCCGCCGTCCCGGGTCAGGGGGACCCAGCTGATGTTGGCGCTGTCGATGGTGGACTTGAACATCATCAGGTCGAACGGGATGGTGATGTAGAGGCCCTTGGTGAAGCTCCCTTCGCCGTACTCTTCTGCCGACACATTGGTGAAGGTGGCAAAGAAACCGGCGCTGATCCCAGAATCAAAGGTCTTGGCGAAGTTGAACGTGGCGCCATAGTCCCCCGCGAGGTAGCGACCCACCGAGATCTGGGCGGTCACCTTGTCCAGAAACGCCGGTTGCCAGTAGGTGGTGACATGGCCGGTGGCGATCTGGTAATCGGCGAGCTGGAGGGTGTTCTCCCAGTCCCGCTGCCTGACCAGGTTGAGATCGGCGCCGATGGCCCAGTTGCGGTTGAAGGGGCGATACAGGGCCTCCCCGCCAACACCGGCATACATCATCTCCAGATAACCGCCATAGGCCTGGCCGTACCAGCCATCGGCAAACTTGTCCATGTGGGTGAGCTGCAGGTTGTTGAGCAGCACATTCGATGACGTCACGTACTCCCGCACCCAGGTACGGACCCGGGGCAGGGCCTCTCCATCGGGCGGCGGCTCGGTGTAATTGAACTTGTCATAGTTGTTGACGAGGTTGACGAAGACGGTGCTGCTCACCCAGTCGTGCTCGGTCATGTGCCAGTCGGTGTTGGCATTCAACCCGAGCTGGTACATGTAGAAACTCTCGGCTCCCCCGATGGACTGGCTCAGCTTGGGCACTATCTTGAAGTCCCATGAGCGGAGTTCGGCTCCATGGCGCAGTGTGCCTTCGACGGGGGCCGGTGGCTGGCGGCTGACCTCGATCTCTTGTGTCTGGCCGAGGGGGAGATCGCTGTTGGCACGACGCACGGAGTCGAGATCGACTCGGCTCTCCTGCAGGGGCATCCCCTGCTTCTGCTCGATGATGCGCAGCTCTTTCACCGTGGAAGGCAGGGCATTGACGGCCAGCAGGGTGGCTCGCTGCTCGCTTTGGGCCTGATCCCTGTATCGGGTCTGCTCTGCCTCCAGCGTCAGGGTCTCCTTATCACTGTAGAGTGAGGTCTGTTGCCAGCCCCCATTGCTGGCCAGCTGGGAAGAGAGCGTCGACCAGTCGACCTGCTCCAGGGAGTCGACCTGGCTGGCCTGATAGGCCGGAACGGGGGGATCCATGACCTTGGGCAGCGACAGGGAGGGGTCGTTGAAGTTGGTATGCCATGTCAGCCCCCACATCAGGGTATTGCCGCGCTGATAGCTGAGGTGCATGTCGAACACATCGTAAGGTTGGTAGACAATGCCCACATTGATGGGAGTGCTCTGAACGATGGCCCCCGCCGACTCGTGACTGTAGTCGTTGCCCTCGTATTCGAGCTTGAGCCTGAGGGGCTGCCAGGGGGTCTGGTACTCTATCCCTCCATAGAGGGCCGCCGGGCCATGGAACAGGCTGCCGAATTCAAACTTGCCGCCGCTGCCCGAGAAGCCGTCATCACGCTGACACCAGCCTTCACGGACTTCACAGAAGGGGTTCTTGATGTTGCCGCTCTGACCCATGTTTCCCCACGCCATTCCCAGGGTGAAATCAAGGTTCTTGTAGCGTTTGCTGGCGACGATGTATTCGCTGTCAAAGAGCCCGGTCCCCATCACATCGCGCAGGCCCACAGAGACCTGTGGGCGCCAGGTGGATTCGGTCCAGAGTCGGGCTTTGACATCCAGCCCCTTGTCCTTGTAGGTCTGGTCGCCACTGAAATTCTCGTCATTGCTGTAGAGCCGGGTGCGAATGTCGGTGTATCTCAGGGTGGCTTCCAGCCAGGAGAATGGCTGCATGGAGATGGACCAGCGCCGGTATTCCTGGTCATCCATGTAGTTGAATGAAAACTCGCCTTCCGGAGCCATGCGTGCCGTCGGCATCTGGAGCAGGCCCACGCCACCAAAATCACTCTGGGTGGGGAGGAGAGGCAAGAAGCTGTCCGTGTTGGCAAACGCGAAGGGGGAGGCAAGCAGCGAGAGAGTGGCGATTCTGGTCAGCATTACTCGGGTATCCGATTAGCAATCATGTCGGCAATACGGAGATTGATGTTCTTGAATTGGGCAGGCAACAGCGCCGGATCGAAACCGGCAAACAGGGTTGCACCCGGCATGGGCTCGATATGGTATTCGTTCCACACCGCGACGGGGGACAACTGGACGCGGCCATCCGGCTGGATGAGATAGACCTCGCCAGGGTTGGCGCCGGGTAGCAGACTGTGGCCCTGCCAATATTCAGCCAGCCCCTTGGCGGGTTCATGGGGCATGGACCTGCGACTGTTGATCAATCCCAGCAGGTAGAGGCTGGATGGCCTGCGAGAGAGATAGAGAGAATAGTCGCCAGACAGACGAGGGTTGTTTGCAGGCTCCACTCTGCTGAGATCCGGATCCAGCTTGATGTCAATCCGGCCGGCCACATCGAGCTGATCCAGCTCGCGCAGCAGTTGCTGGGTGGCCTGAACCAGACCGCCCTGATGCGCTCTCATCCAGAAAACCTGGAGGGCTTTCAGATCGCTGAGCAGCTGTTCTTTGGCTTGCTGTGCAGACTCATCTTGGGCGGGGGAGGAGATGATGGCGGCAGGCCAGTAGACGTCGCCGGGCAAGCCGGGCGCATTCAACAGTTGTTCCAGACGCTGGCTATCGGAGAGGGAAATGGTGGTCTTGCTGGCATGGCCGACCATCACCCGGGTGATGCTGTCGGCATGAAGCCATGGGGCATAGCCAATCAGAAGCGAGAGTATGATTTTTTTCATGGTGCATAGGGCTTGGTGAAGACCATCTCGATGGTGCTGTTGTCAGGGCCGATGTGCTGAATGGTTTTTCTGACCAGGCCCGTCTTTTTGTCCAGCCAGTAATAATTTTGCCACGTCAGGTCATCCTTCCCCGACTGGACCGTCTCTTCGTAGAGGGAGGTCGTCAGCACGGCGCCATTGATATCCAGATTTTCATCAGCCAGCTGTTTGAAGGTGGTGTGGAGGTTTCTTCCGCTGTGGCGAAGTTGCGCCCATTCGGCCAGATAACTGAATTGGGCATCGCCCGGAATGACGGCCTGACTCAAGGGATCAGCCATGGTGGCGGCGAAATAGCGAAGATCATTATCCAGCTTGAGCGTCTTGGTAATTCGACCATGTTCGGTCACTATCAAGCCTCTGTCGCTGCTGACCCAGGAGAGGCGATCTCCGTCGGCAAAGGCAAGCACGAGAAATACAGTGGGTCTGTCGTCAATGGTGAGCAATGCACTGGCATAGGGCAGCTTCTCGATGGCTTCCGGGGTAATGGTTATCTCATTATCCGCAGTGAAGATATATTTGAGCTGTTGATAGCTATCAACGTTGCTGTCTGCACAGCCAAACAACAACATTGATAGCAATAAAAGAATGCGCTTGATTAGCATGAAAGCATCACTGAATAAATAGAGAAATAATAAAGACTGCCCTGAGGCAGTCTTTATTTCATTATATCAACGAGCTGTGCTGGTGACAGTCGAGGAGTTGTCATCGTTGTTGTTGCTGGCAACGGCAACGGCAACACCGATGGCAGCAGCAGCGGCTACGCCAACGGCGATGGCACCAGCGGTGATGCCACCGACAGCAGCACTGCCAGCAGCACCGGCACCAGCAGCGGCGCCACCAGTGCTGGAGCCTGCGCCAGCAGCGGTTTCTTCAGCAGCCATGGTCGGGCTGGACAGGGCCAGCAGTGCAGTCATAATCAAAACACTCTTCTTCATATATTTCCCTTATAAAATCAGAATAGTCGACGATCGTTCTACTCTATTGTGATGGCAAGCCATCGTTTTTGATCAATTTGCGTCCATTATTTTTTATCATGACGGAATGCAAATCGAACCAAAATTATCATTACCCCCAACATGCCGCCCAAGAGGGCACCCAATACGACGATGAGTGCCCGTTTCGGCTTTATTTTCTCTTCGGCGATAACGGCAGGGTCAAGCACTTTAAAGACATATTCCTGATTGACTTCGGCGAGCATCAAGGTTTTGGTCTGCTCTTCTATCAATTGATAAAAGACTTTCTGCATATCGGCAACGGAAGTCTTGGAGAGTTGTTCGGTCAAATAGGCGATATTACGTTTTGACTCCTCCTGATCCCGCTGTTTCATGGTGCTGTTGAGATCGTCGATCAACCAGTCCACCCACTGTTTTGCCAGTTGCGGGGAGTAGAAGTCGACGCTGACGGTCAGCAGCCCTGTCTTGGGGTCGCTATTGAGATTGACCAGGCTCCTGAACGCCTTGATGAGCTCCCAGTCAGTGGGCTCGGGAGACCTGCCGGGCGGCATCTCGCGGACCCACTGTTGGGCTTGGGTGTCATAGACTTTGGGGTCGATGAGCAGCTCCCCCGTGGTTTTATCCATGCCGGTGGCGGCGATCAGGGGGACGGCCAGTTGATGGCGGCGAATGAACTCCCCGAGAAACAGCCGCGACTTGCCCACCTCGATGGCGATGGAAGCCTTGTCTCCTCCTTTGTTGCCCAGATCGACCCCGGCCAGACTGGCCAGCCCGCCGAAGCGGGAGGCCAGCGCGGAGAGTCCTCCCCCCTGTTGTTCAAGGGAGGGGGTCAGGAGCGCTTCGGCACGATAGATGTTGGGACTCCACAGTGCGAAGGCAACGGCGAGACAGGTCGCGATCAATGTGGTGGCAAGGAGCCACCACTTGCCTTGCCACAGGGCAATAGCCAGCTCTCGCAGGTCGATTTCATCGCTTGCCGGAGCAAGATCCCTCGGCAAGGGAATGACGTTCGCTTTTTGTGCTTCCATGATGATGTGATGAGTCCTATGGAATATGACTGGACGCGTCCAGCGCGTTACTTGATGGCGGACCAGGCGACGCCCAACTGATACATGATCTGGGTCGCCGAAGACATGATGCTCAGGTTGTCCAGATAGTCGGAATCCACCGGCACTATGATGGTGTCCCCCGGCTCCAGGCTCTTGCGTCCGCCAAACCAGCTGTCACTGGGCAGCATCACGCTGCCGTTGGCCTTGATGACATAGACGCGATCGGTATCGGCTTGCTTCTTGGTACCACCGGCCAGGCTGATGTACTCGTTGATGCTGGTCTCCTCTTTGTAGATATGGGAAGAGGGGAACTGCACCATGCCCGCGATGGAGACCACGTTCTGCATGGTCGGGATATAGAGTTTGTCGCCATCCTCAAGCAGGACGTCTGACTGCTTCTCTCCGGCCAGCAGGGCTGGCATGTCGATGGTCATGCGTCCGATGGCCTTGCTGTTTTCCAGCTGGTTGACCACCGACATGGCTTCGGCAGGGGAGCTGCTGTAGTTGGCAATGGTGCTCTGTCTGCGCAAGGTCATGGTCGAGATCTCCTGGCGAAGTTCATCGCGCAGCATCACCAGCCGCTCTTCCTCCTGCTTGCGCAGGGCCTTGCGGGCGAAGATGGCCCCGTTGGGGTTGGCGTAGGTCGTGATGCCACCCACTCGCTCGATCAGATCGTGCAGACTTTCTCCCCGGCGCACGGTGTAAGTGCCCGGGAATTTCACTTCACCGAAGACCTGGACGGTCGCCTCTTCCCGCCATTGGGGATGGGGCAGGACGTTGATGTTGTCCTTGGATTGCAGCAGCGGTGAACCGTAAGGGCTGTTGGCGGTATCCAGCGAGAATCGCTCGTTCTGTACCAGGATGCTGTCGCCCCGCTCATTGACGCGGGAGAGTTCGACCACGTTGGCCTGCTCGTTGAATCCGCCGGCGGCCAGGATGGCATCGGACATGCGGCTGTTGTCGGTCAGCGGGTAGAGGCCCGGGTATTTCACTTCGCCACGCACTTCCATGATCTTCACCGGCTGACCCAGGGTAGACTGTGCCTTCAGGCGCTCGATGACAGGCGCCAGAAGGGCTTGCCGTGAATCGGCGACCACTGCGTCCGTGGCGGTCTTGTCGGACAGGGAGGAGAGCTTGATCTGAGAGTCATTGCTGAGCTCGTCGGTCTTGACATCGGCGCCTGTGGAGACGTCGGTCCGCATCATGGCTGCGTTGTCCAGCTCTCTCGTCTTGGTCTTGAGATCTTTCACTCTTGTCGAGGTTGCGGCGGTCTCTCTGAGCCGGTCAGTGGCATCGTTGCGGAACACCAGTACCTGGTCCCTGGCCTGGAGTACCACGTCGTCTTTGCTGCCCGGCTGTTGCAGCGCCTTGCCCAGGTTGAACTGGATCACGCTGATATTGCGTTGGGAATCCACTTCCCTGACGACCAGGGCATAGCTCAGGTCGGTCGCTGATAGGAGATCCCGCTGAACGCTCTTGAGCAGGTTGCTGATGCGGGTGCCCGGGGTATAGCTGTAGACGCCATCACGTACCACGGCCCCTTTGACGACGATGGCCTGGCTGTACTCGGTGCTGCTCGGTTTGACCGAAATCTTGTCACCGTCCCGGATGCTGAACTGACGATCATGGCCATTGGCCAGCGTCAGGTTGAAGACCTTCAGACCGGTGTCTGTATGACGTTCTACCGAGACTTCCTGCAAGGCGGACGCCTTTACGCCACCGGCCAGGGCGAGCACGTCCGCCAGGGGCGCCGAATTTCTCAATTCGTAGATGGCGGGGCGCTTGACCAGTCCGCTGATGGACACTTCACTGCCTTTGGCCGGGACGAAGACGGTATCCCCCGCCTGCAAGCGAATATCCTGGCTGGTATCCCCCCAGACCAGCATCTTGTACAGATCCACATCGATGACTTTCTGTCCGGCCCGCTTGACCTGGATCTTGCGCAGGGAGCCGACGGTGTCGATGCCGCCAGCCGCCTGCAAGACCTGGGTGACGGTCGCCATGCCGCTGACATTGTAGGCACCGGGGCGATAGGCATCCCCCATCACAAATACCTGCATGGCACGCATGGAACCAAAGCTGATGAAGGAATTGACGCCTATCATCTGCTCCTTGATCCGGGTTTCAAGGTCGCTTCTGAATTGCTGGAAGGTCAGTCCACTGGCAGAGATAGGACCGAGACTGGGGAAGTCGATGAAGCCTTCGCGACCGACGCTCAGGTCATAGACCGCGTTTTCCTTGCCATACAGCTGCACATGGATTTCATCCCCCGGGCCAATGACATAATCATCAGCAACAGGCATGTCGGTCACGGGGGCATCCAGAATGGGTTCACCGGCGAACACATTGTAACCGAATGGTTGAAGCTCCCCTGGCTGGGCTACCCCTGCGATCAACGGGCGCTGGGATACCTGGCTATAGTCGACCTCCCGTGGCGCCGCTACCGGTGTTGACGGGATGACAGGGGTCATGGCGCTGGTATTCTGGAACTGGTCGACAGAAATACCGTATTGCTTGGCCAGAGCCTGTTGCTGATCAGCGGGCAGGCGCTTGAATTGTTCCATCATCTGCGGGCTGATTTGCGGCGCAGCGAATACATTTAAACTAATCGCAGCTAATATCCATGGCGCTGTTATAAATTTCATTTTAGGTAAAGCCTTGCAATGTGTTTGTTCAGATTGCTGAAGATGGTGGGTAATAAATAGGGTGTTTACTCGGTCATCGAGTAAATTAGACTTTCTTTATATATCCGTGAAAAATAACAAGCCCCGTATATTAGAACATGCTTGTGTGACGTTTTTATATGCAAGGTACCCAGGTAATGGAAGGTCCGGGTATGCCCAGCGCTGTCAGCATGAGGAGCAAACCACCCGCAGGGGCAGGGGTGGCATGATTGGAACTTGGGGTCAGTGTGCTGCCCTGTGTACGGCAATCATTGTGCCTTCACTCATTATGCGTGTCACAACGTCCATGCTGGTCAGGGATAAAAAGACATGGCTACCGCATCCGAAGGGCAAATCGGCATGGAATGTGTATTTTTTGTTATTTTTTTCAGGTTGGACGACAGTGTGCGTCGTATCCCGATGGTCAAAGCGTCAAATAGTTGATTGTATTGGCAATGACTATGAGA
The DNA here is from genome assembly GCF_040907975.1 of Aeromonas sp. s10. NCBI lineage: Bacteria > Pseudomonadati > Pseudomonadota > Gammaproteobacteria > Aeromonadales > Aeromonadaceae > Aeromonas > Aeromonas sp. s10. Next base: position 55,089 of record NZ_JBFOCV010000025.1, read on the forward strand.
TTTGTTTTCCGCGCGGAAATTTATCAAAAGTGTATTTTTTTGCAACATATATCAGACAATTCCTATGACCAATCTCGGATTATTCCTTTCTTTGAACAGAAGGCACAATAAATGACCGGGTATGTGACTGTGTGTGGATAATTCAACATGCAGGGCGTAATGACTTTGTTTCTGGTATCTGTGCGGGGGTGTCGTATGGATTTTGTCTGGTGGGGTTGACTTTTTGCTCTAATTTTGTGGTTGCTGCAGTCTGAAACTCACCCTGAGCTAGGCTTCATCTATCACCGCCAGGGTGAGCGTGAAGAAGGGGAGAGTGATGAAAGCTGTGATGATGCTGGTTTGTCTGTTGGGATTGGCGGGGTGCAGCTCCCAATACATCATGAGCACCAAGGATGGCAAGATGATTGCCACCGACAGCAAACCCAGGTTGGACGAGACCACAGGCATGTATCGCTATTACGATGAAGAGGGGAGGGAAGTGCACATCAACAAGGACGACATCACCCAGATCATGGAGCGTTGAGGCCCTCCTCAAGCAACAAGGGCTGCCTGGGGGCAGCCCTTGTTATTGTTGGTGCTCATGCCGTCTGGGGCACCTGACGGTTGACCTGGCCGGCAAACAGCTGGTGGAAGCGGGAGTGGGAGTTGGCCAGCAGGCTCACCGGCGACCCCTGCTCCACCACGGTGCCGGCCTCCATCACCACCACCTTGTCCACCGACAAGAGCGGCTCCAGGTGGTGGGCGATCACCAGATAGCTGGCCTCCGGCCGGTAGCGGTAGAGCAGCTCGGCCATCTTGCGCATGCCGCCGTGATCGAGGTCCGAGGTGGCCTCGTCCAGCACGATGAGCGGTCGGCGCGACAGCAGGATGCGGGCGATCACCAGCAGCTGGGTCTCGCCGGCGGAGAGTTGCAGCCTGTCGAGATCCTCATCCAGCCGCCCTGCGCAGCGCTCGGCGAGGCCCACCCGGGCAAGCGCCTGCTCAAGCACGGCGTCCTCATGCTCGGTCAGGGGCGCCAGATTGGCCCGCAGGGTACCGAAGAAGGTGAGCGGGATCTGGGAGACGGTGTCGTAGAGATCACGCACCGCCTCCGGTGCAAGTCGTGACAGTGGCTGATTGCCGTAGAAGATCTCCCCCTGGGAGGCGGGATACATGGCCTGCAATACCCCCAGCAGGGAGCTTTTGCCTGCCCCGGTACGCCCGCACACACCCACCTTTTCACTTGGGGCCAGCTCGAAGTTCACCTTGTGCAGCGCCCACTGGCTGGTTTGGGGGTAGCGCAGCCCCAGGTTGTCGAAGCGCACTGCGGGGTGAGGGGTGGCGAGGGCCTCTCCATCCTGGCGTTCGCTCTCTATCTCGCTGTATTCCCGTACCCTCTCCACCGCGTTCATCACCTGCTCCACTTCCGCGAAGGTACGGATCAGGGAGTTGAGCATGGCCGAGGCGGTGAAGGCGTAGGTGATGGCCACGGCCCCCAGCAGCGGGCTGTTGCCAAAGGCCACCATCAGCGCCACGGCCCCCACCAGGGCGGCGGAGAGCAGGGTCTGGTGCATGCCGAGCCAGCGGTTGATGGAGGTGGTGGTGTACCAGCTGCGCAAGTTGTTGTCATAGTGATGCAGCACCTGATCCAGTGCGAAGCGTTCGGCCCCGGCCAGACGCAGTGCGGGGGCGCCGCGGATGGTCTCGCTGATGCTGATGTAGAGCGGGGAGCGCAGCACCGAGGACTGGCGCCGCAGCTTGAGTTGCACCGCCCGGTAGCGGCGCTGCAACACATAGAGCGCCCATCCCACCAGGGGGGCGATGAGCAGCAGCAGGGGAATATTGATGCCGATCACCACCACCTGCAAGGCCACGGACACCAGCATGCCGAACAGTCCCACCAGCATGGAGAGCAGCATCTCTTGCGCCTCCCCCAGATCCCGGTCGAAGCGGTTGAGGATGCGCCCCTGGGGCACCTTGTCGAAGAAGGCCATGGGGGCGCGGCTGATGCGCCCCAGCATGCCGTCAAACAGGGTCCAGGCCAGCTTGAGGCCGAGTTTGTAGTTGATGACCCGCACCGCCATGATGCAGGCGAGGGAGCCCGCCCCCAGCAGCACATAGATGCCGAGCAGGGTCTTGACGTCGCTCACCTCGGCCTTGCCGCCGAGCCAGAGATCCGAGGCGATGCGCAGCCCTTCCTGGCCCAGGGTGAGCAGCAGGACGAGCAGGATGGCACCGGGGGCGGCGAGGCGCTGCCACATGAAGCCAAACAGCCCCCAGTCCACCTTGCCCTCCACCACTTTCTCCTCGCTGAACTGCTCCGCCTCCTGAGGGGGCACCGGCGGGGCGGGCTGGGGATGCTGGACAAGATCCGCCAACTGGTGGGCATCGAGCTCCACCAGGCGCCCCTGCTCGATGCGGATCACCCGATCGCACCTGGCCAGCACATCCGGGTCGTGGCTTACCAGGAGCCGAGTTGGCCCCGGCTTGAAGGCGAGCCCCTGCTCCAGTACCTGGGCCGCGACCATGGGGTCGAGCGCAGACAAGGGGTTGTCCAGCAGCAGGATATCGGCCCGGGCGTAGAGGGCGCGAGCCAGGGCGACCCGCTGCTGCTGGCCGCCGGAGAGGCGGGTGCCGAGCTCCCCCACCAGAGTTTGATCCCCGTGGCTGAGCAGCGCGAGATCGGCCGTGAGGGCGCAGGCGCCGAGCACCCAACGATAGCGCTCGGCGTGCCAGGGCTGGCCGAACAGGATGTTGTTGCGGATGGTGTCGTTCATCAGCCAGGGTTTATGGCCCAGATGGGCAACCCGGCCGTGGCGACGGATGCTGCCGGCAAACTCGCTGTCAAAGCCGGCAACCAGATGCAGCAGGCAGCTCTTGCCCGCCCCGGTGGCCCCGGTGATCCCCACGAGCTCCCCCGGTGCGATGGCGAGGTTGGCTCCCTCGAGCACCGGTTTTTGCTGGTGCAGGGCGGTGACGTTGTCGAGCCGCAGGCTGCCCACCGGCAAGCTGGGATCGGTGAGATCCCGATGCTGCTCCGGGCTGTTCAGGAACTCGCACAGCCGGTTGAAGCCGGTGTTGAAGTTGATCAGGGTGCGGATGAGGTAGGGCAGTCGCATCATGGGAATGCGCAGCACGGTAAACAGGGCGATGGTGGTGAACACCTGGGGCAGGGTGAGGGTGTTGCCCGACGCCAGGTAGGTGGTGAAGGTGGCCAGGGTCACCAGCAGGGGAGTGCTCAGCATCAGCCCTTCGTTGATAGCATCGAGCCTGAGCACCCTGCCCAGCACTCCCAACTCCTGCTGGCGCTTGGTGTTGGCCGCCCGGGTGAAGAAGGGGCCAAGCCCGTTCTGGCGCACCAGCCGCAGCTTCTTGATGTATTCCGCCAGGATGCCGTTGCGCTCGTCCTGTTGACGCTTGAGCTGCTGCTCCTGCTGGTTCATGCGCCGTACCACCCGGGTGGAGATGAGCAGCAGCAGGGCCAGCACCGCGAAGCCCACCAGACCGGCACTGCCCACCTGCCACACCAGCAGGGCGATGGTGCCGATGAGTTGCAGCGCCATGGTGACCGGCATGGCGGGGTCAGCCAGGATCCAAGTGATGTCCCACACGTCCCGGTTGATGAGGTTCTGAACCCGGCCGCCGGCCCTGTCGTCGAAGCTCTTGCCACCCTGCTTCATCACCTTGGCGAGCAGGGATTCGGCCAGCAGACGGCGGATGGGCACGTGCATCTTGAGGGCCAGTTGCAGGGAGTGCTCCGCCAGCATGCCGGCGGCGAGCACGGAGGCGAACAGGGCCAGGGCCAGCAGCAGCTTGTGGCCGGTGGTGGCATCGGTGCCGAGCTGGGTCATGCTGTGGTTGAGCAGCCAGGGGCTGGTCAGGGTGGCGAGCATGCCGAGCAGTTGCAGCAGGGTGAGCAGGCCAATCCGTCCCTTGTAATGGCGCCAGATAAAGGCGGTCAAGGGCCAGGGGCGCACTGGCTGGCGGGCGGTGAGCGCGAGGAAGGCGTCGGCGCGGCCGTCGCGCCTGTCTTCCGGCAGCAGGGGATAGAGATCGTCGAGACTGACCTGGTGCTGGGTCAGCCCCTTGCGCAGCAGCGGGCCGGTCCAGCGATAGAAGAGGCGACTCAGCCAGCCGGCCGAGATTTCCGGATGATCCAATGGGTGTCCTTGTTGTTTTGTGTTGCTTCCATGGGCGGGGCGGCTCATGGGCCGCCCTCGAACTTGTTGTCTTGCTGCGGGCGTGCGCCCGGCGGGATCAGCGATCCCGGTTCATGCGGATGAGCCGATCCAGGATCCGCTCGCCATCGACCCGCAGGCCGTTGTGTTCGAACTCGTTGGTGATCCAGGCGCGGCTGTTGTCAAGCCCCTTCAGGGTGTCGCGGCTGTAGTCAAACTCCACGTACATGTCCTCGGCATAGACGGCGCAGGCCACCGGCACAGTGTTGCGGGCCAGCTGCGCCGGGTCGTAGAGGGGACCCCAGTCCGCTTTCTGGGCAAGCAGGTGGGCTGCCTCCTTCAGGGGAATGAGCTCGCGGAACTGCTCGAACATCCAGGGGAAGATCATCTCGCCGGTAAAGGCGAAATCTTTGCCTGGCGCCCAGGCCAGGGCAGGGAACTCCCTTCTCACCCGCTCGGCCGCCCAGTTGCTGGCACTCCCTTCGCAATAGATGAGCTCGTGCAGGATGGCGAACACCGGGTTGGTGTTGAACGGCTGCATGGCCTGCACCTGATAGAGGAAGGCGGGGTTGAGGCGTTCGCCGATGAAGGCGTCTTCCAGCAGGTAGTAAAGTGCCTCGAAGGCGCCGCTGGCCCCCAGATCCAGCCCCTGCTGCTGCAACTGCTCCACCGTCAGGCGCTGGCCGTTGGGCAGGCGTACGTCGTGGTGGTGCAGGTGGTTGGCCAGCCGGTTGGCCAGGGCCTGGGCATGGGGGAAGCGGGTGAAGAAGGCGCGGTTCTTGTCCGCCACCCGCTGGTAGGTGGCGCGGTAGACCTCATCCGCGCTGCGCCCGATGGGTGCCACGCCGCCGGTGAGGTAGACCTCGTGCAGGCTCCGCGGGAACAACGAGAGGTAGGTGAGGCTGCAAAAGCCGCCGAAACTCTGGCCGAGCAGGCTCCAGGGGCGCCCCGGGCTCAGCACCTCGCGAATGCATTCGGCGTCGCGCACTATGCTGTCGGCGCGAAAATGGCCGAGGTAGTCCGCCTGCTCACCTGGGGTCATCCCCGCCAGGGCGTCAGCACTGATGGGGGTGGAGTGGCCGGTGCCGCGCTGATCGAGCAGCAGCACCCGAAACTCCTGCAGGGCCCGCTTGATCCAGCCGCCATCGGCGGTCGGGCGAGGAGCGCCAAAGCCCGGGCCCCCCTGCAAATAGAGCAGCCAGGGCAGGTCATCATCCAGCTTGTCCTTGCGGCAGAGGGTGCGGCCAAACAGGGTGAGGGTCGCCTCCTCATCGGGATGCTGGTGGTCGAGGGGCACGGTAAAAAAGTGTGGCTCGCAATGGATGCCATCCAGCACATAGTGCAAGGGGCTGCTCATCTGGGGTCTCCCTGAGGGTAGGAAAATCGTCGGCCTCATCATAGCCCTGGCGCAGGGGCGGGTCACGCCGGTTTTCGAGATTGTTAACAGAGATGGAGCCTGAGGTCGGTGCCGTACAAGGTGTGGTTTCGCCGTTGTTGACGGCGGGCTGCAACTGGACAAAGATGAGCCGCCTGCCGGGACGGGCAGGGAATAGGTCAGCACCCCGGGTGCAGGAAACTGGATGGAGTTGGCTCGATGAAGCCGAGATGGATACGTGTTCGCAAGAGACGCACACAGAGGGATCCGGAGGGGGTGTTGCAGGCGGGTTTGCTGGTGTTCAGCGCCACCTGTGGTGCCACTCTGTTGCTGGCGGCCTGCAACGGCGGTTAGCTGAGTGAAACAGACCCGCTTGTCATGAGCGGGTTTTTTCATGCCGGAGCAGAAGGTCGGGACCTGCCTGTAGCCCTTTGCTGGCGCGGGTTTGCGGTATGCAGAGCACGGCTGCTATGGTCAATTTACGACCGGATCCACAGAGGGAGGCGATCATGAACAGTCGTGAAAAAGTCCTGGCTCATTTGGCCACAGATCACCGGGTTGCAGGATTGACCGCTGGCGAGGCACTGGCTGGCATGAGCCACTCGATGAGTTCGCTCCTGCTGCAACAGGATCAGCACTTCTTCCGCCGCCATGCGGACGACCCCTGTCACGAAGTCGCCCGTGCCTGCTCGGCTGGACACGTATGGCATGGGGACGAAAACCACTACTAGCCACGCATGTGAGTAAATGACAGATGCAAAAAGGCCCGCTCATCTGAGCGGGCCTTTCGAATTTGGCTCCTCCTACTGGACTTGAACCAGTGACATACGGATTAACAGTCCGCCGTTCTACCGACTGAACTAAGGAGGAATAGTTGGTGCCCAGAGACGGAATCGAACCGCCGACACGGGGATTTTCAATCCCCTGCTCTACCGACTGAGCTATCTGGGCAACGGCGCGCATTAAACCCTTTCTGGACTGGGGTGTCAACCACAGGCCGCAGATTGATGTACCGTTCGCTCGATATCCGAGCAATCTTCCCGTGATTGGACCGGTTTCCCCGTTTTAACCATGAAAAGAGGGGCGCCTGCGGGGCAGGGTGGGCCGACGGCCAGCAGAACATCATGAAGGGGGGCGAGCTGCCTGACGTGCCGAGGGCTGCCCGCTGGCGCCAAGCCGGGAGAGGTGCCAGTTATCTTGGCCCATCGATTGAGCCTGCCGCGCTCTGCGGGTATGCTTTGCCGCACTCATCCCCTGGCCATGGTCCGGGCCGACGCGGCTGGCAGGGGTGACATCCATCCAACACCGCCTGGGGTTTATATGAATACCAATATGCAAGAGTGGCGCGAAGAGACCGCCGCCATCGTCAACGAGCTGCTGGCCGATGGCAGCAACCCGGATCTGGATTACGAGATTGAGCACCACTTTGCCTGCCAGAAGTTCGATCTGCTGGAGAAGGCGGCGGTCGATCTGTTCAAGGCCGGTTTCGAAGTGACCGACGCCGAGGAGATGGAGCTGGACGACGGCGCCACCATCTTCTGTTTCGACGCCATGGTGGAGTGCAAGCTGGACATCGACACCATCGTCGCCGACATCGAGAAGATGCTGCCCATCCTCGAGAAATACGGGGTGGACTACGACGGCTGGGGCACCTACTTCCAGGAGTAAGTGCGCCAGATCATGCACGCTTTGCAAAAACAACAAGGCCACCCTCGGGTGGCCTTGTTGTTGCTGGTTTACTGCTCCGGCAGCTGGTAGCTGCGGGCAAACTCGGCCGGTGGGAGGGGGCGGCTGAACAGATAGCCTTGTAGCCGATCGCAACCGACCTGCACCAGCCAGGCCTGCTGCTCCGGCGTCTCCACCCCTTCGGCGGTGATCTTGATGCCAAGCTCATGGCCCAACCCGATGACGGAACGCACGATGGCGGTGGTGGCCTGGTTGGTGGCCAGCCCCTGGGTGAAGCTTTTGTCGAGCTTGAGGGTCGCCACCTGCAGCCTGGGAAGATAGGCGAGGGAGCAGTAGCCGGTGCCGAAGTCGTCGATGGCGAGCTGGAAGCCCGCCTCGATGAGGCTGGCCAGGTTGCTCTCTATCTCGTCGGCATTCTCCATCAGCACCCCTTCGGTGATCTCCAGCTCCAGTTGCCAGGGGGCGAGCCCGTGGCGCGCGATGCAGTCGAAGATCTGCGGGCAGAGCTCGGGATCGCGGAACTGCAGGGGCGAGAGGTTGATGGAGAGCACCAGATCCGGGGCCGCCACCTGCCAGCGGGCAAGCTGGGCACAGCCGAGCTCCAGCATCAGCTGGCCGAGCTGGCCGATGAGCCCCAGCTCCTCCGCCAGCGGGATGAACTCGTCGGGGGAGATCATGCCGAATTCGGGATGGGGCCAGCGGCAGAGCAGCTCTGCCCCGTGCAGCCGATTGCTGTGGGTACAGATGATGGGCTGGTAGACGGCGGTCAGCTCGGCGGACTTGATGGCGAGTGGCAACTGGGCGGCGATGAGCTGGCGGCGCTTGAGCTTGGCATCGAGTGCGGGGTCGAACAGGGTACAGTGCTGCTGCTGGCGCTTGCCCTGGGCCAGAGCAGCCTCGGCGTGGCTTAGCAGACGCTCGGCATCCTTGGCCTTGCCATGGGCGATGCCGAGGAACACCGGGATCTGGATCCTGTGTTCTTCCACCTGATAGGGCGTCATCAGCTCCTGCTGCAGGTTGCGGCTCCACGCATCCAGAGAGAGGGGGAGCTCGGGCAGCAGCAGGGCGAAGTCATCCGCCGCGACCCGACAGAGCAGGGACTGGGGCGGCGCCAGTCGTTGCAGGCGACGGGCCACCTGGCTCAGCAGGCGGTCGGCGACCCGGATACCGAAGCGATCGTTGATCTCGCGAAAATGTTGCAGATCCACCAGCAGCAGGCTGGCCTTGCGGGCGCCCAGATGACGGCTGGTCTGGAGGAAGTGGGAGAGCTTGAGCAGGCCGGTCAGGCTGTCGTAGTGCTGCTCCTGCTGCAACTGGGCCTGGGTGGTGCGCAGCCCGGTGATGTCGCGGCTCAGGGTAAGGATGCCGAGGGAGTTGCCCTCGTCATCCGGCACCTCGACCCGGGTGACCTCCAGATGGCGGCCTCTGCCCTGGGCATCCACCACGCAATACTCCCCCTGACCCAGGGTTTGTTCGACGGGCAGCCGGGGCGGGACGCGCCGACCCAGAGCCTCGCTTGCCACCAGCCCCATGAAGTCGAGAAAGGCCTGGTTGCAGTCGATGAGCACGCCCTGGTGATCCTCGAGACGGATGAGGTCGGGAATGGCATCCAGCAGGCGGCGTTGCAGCAACTGCTGCTGGCGGAAGGTTTGCTCCAGCTCCTTGCGCTGATCGATGGCGCTGACCATGGCAAACAGGGCGATGGGGTCGCCGTGCTCGTCATACAGTGGAACCTTGTTGATCTCCATCCAGCTGGCGCCTTCGCCGCTGTGGCAATGGAGCTGCTGGTGCAGCAGGGGTTTGCCGTCGGCCAGCAGGCGGTCATCTTCCTCCCGGAATACATCCCCCCAGGGCATCTCGGCATCGCTCTTGCCAATGAGTTCGCTCGGGTCTTGCAGGCCGGCTTCCCTGGCGAATGCCTTGTTGGCAAACAGGTACCGTCCGTGCTTGTCCCGGCAGAAGATATTCATGGGTAACTGGTCGATGATCTGCTGCAGCAGCGCCAGGGAGAGCGAAGAAGTCACGAGAGCACTCACGGGGGAGACTTCGAGCAAATCTATGATAACAGGTGGGTTTTGTAAAGCCTGGGTTAAGAGTACGCCATTTGTGCGGATCCCTGCTGACAGCCTGTGTCGCGATCGCCATAATAGCCGCCGGTTGGCCTATGGCCTTATGGATGAGAGAAGCAGCATGAAGAAGATAATGGGGGGCGCCCTGGCCCTGTTGATGGTGGGTTGTGCGAGCGACAACAACGGCGGCGAGCAGTATCGCTATACCCCGCCGGTTGCCAAGGCAACCAACAACACCCAGGAGATGGCGATCCCGGTGGATCTGGTGTGGGCCCGTGCCGAGAAGTGGTTCGGCGATCACGGCCTGAACATCGAGAACAGCCAGCGTGGTGCCGGTCTGATGACCGCCAACGTGGAAAACTCGGCCGATGGTCTGGAGTGGCTGGATTGTGGCACCATGGGGTCCAAGGTGGCACTGGGCAACCCCAACCTGCAGATCAACCTGATCATCACCCAGAGCGGCAACAACAGCGTGGCGACCGTGAACGTCAAGGGCAATACCCAGCTCTACTTCGTCGAGTCCTCCGGCGAGCGGGTACTGGCTCCCTCCATCACCCCGGTGTGCGTCTCCCGCGGCAGCCTGGAACAGAGCCTGTTCTCCACCCTCGGCAACTGATCCTGCCGGGTATCATGAAAAACCCCGTTGCGTGCAACGGGGTTTTTTTATGCCTGCTCAGCGCCGATCAGGGCGTGAGGGGAGGGATGACGCCAGAGGATCAGGGGGTCAGATCGCCGTGATAGAGCACATGGTCGCCGGCTTTGAGCACATAGCCCTTCCAGGGGAAGAGCTGATAGCCACCGCCCTGCCAGGACCAGTTGCCCTCTTCGCCCAGGCGGATCAGCCGGATCGGCTCGCCCTCTGGCAGGGTCAGCTCGGCCTGACTCTGATCGGCATTGAACAGCACGAAAGCGCTGACGGTCTGACCGGCATCGGTCGGGTTGAGGCGAATGCCCTGCTCGAACAGCCGCACGCACTTGCCTGCCAGCGCCGACCATTGATAACCCGCGCTGCCGATGCAGCCATGTTCGTCGCGATCCGCGCCGACCAGGGGCTCCCTCGGTGCCGTGTTGCAGGCGGCCAGCAGCAGGGAGGCGGCCATCAGGGTCAGGGTGCGCATGCTTACTCCTTGGCGTCCCGTTCAATGACGATGTTGGAGAAGCCCAGCTCCTTGAAGTAGTTCTCCCGGTAATCCTTCACGCTCTTCTTGTCGCGGCGGCACACCTGGGCCAGCTGCTCTTCCATGGCGTGGAAGCGGGTCAGATCGATCCCCTCGGCGGCGGCAACGGCATCATAGATGCTGTTGAACTTGTCGTTGGCGTAGCCAATCTCCCTGGCCTGCTTCTTGTAGGTGTAGGTAATCTTGAACGCCATGGCGTCACTCCTTCTCTTTGGCCTGCTTGCGCTGGACGTACAGATAGAGGCTTTCGACCTTCTCTCTGGCCCAGGGGGTCTTGCGCAAGAACTTCAGGCTGGACTTGATGCTGGGATTATCGGTGAAGCAGCGGATATTGATCTGCTGCCCCAGCGCTTCCCAGCCATAGTGCGCGACCAGGGCGGTGACGATGGCCTCCAGGGTCAGCCCGTGCAGCGGGTTGTTCTTCTGGGAAGCGGGTTGATCGCTCATGCTTGCGCCGCCAGGGTGGCAAAGGGCTGACCCATGCGGGTGGTGACCCCGTTGGCCAGGTGCGGCTCGAAACTGGCCAGCATGCCCGGGCCAAACAGGCAGACCACGGTACTGCCCAGCTTGAACAGGCCCATCTCGGCCCCCTTTTGCAGGGTGATGGCTTCATCGCCGGTGTAGTCCCAGCGCACCACCTTCTTCTCTTTGGTCGGCGCTATGTTGCCGGCCCAGATGGTTTCGATGCTGGCCACGATAGTGGCACCGACCAGCACCAGGGCCATGGGGCCGTGGGGGGTTCTGAAGGTGGCCACCACCCGCTCGTTGCGGGCAAACAGGTTGGGCACGTTCTCGGCGGTGAGGGGGTTGACGGAGAAGAGATCCCCAGGCACGAACACCATGCTCTCCAGCACGCCGTCCAGCGGCATGTGGATGCGGTGGTAATCCTTGGGTGCCAGATAGATGGTAGCGAAGTCGCCATCCTTGAACGGGGCTACCAGATCCTCATAGCCCCCCAGCAGCTCGCGGGCGCTGTAGTCGTGGCCCTTGGCCTGGATGATGCGACCTTGGCTGATGGGCCCGAGCTGGCTGACGGTGCCATCCACCGGCAGGGCCAGGGTCATGGCGTCTTCCACCACGGGGCGGATGCCGGGCTTGAGCTCGCGGGTGAAGAATTCGTTGAAGCTCTTGTAGTGGGCAGGGCTCTCGTGCAGCGCCTCGCTCATGTCGACCTGGTACTGCTTGATAAAGGCCTCGATCACCCTGGTGGTGAGGTTGCCCGCTTCGGCGGCGGCAAGTTTGCCCACTAGGCGGGAGAGGGCGTGTTTGGGCAGGCAGTATTGACCGGCAATTTTCAGGTTGTCAGTGATGCTCATGATCTTCATCTGGGAATGAGTTGAACGGGTCACAGCCGCGCCTGTTGGCGACCGTGGCGGGCTTCCTGCATGGTTTCCAGGATGCGGTGGTAGTTGTGGAAGCGATCGGCGCTGATGGCGCCCGCTTCGACCGCGGCGCGCAGGGCGCAGCCGGGATCATCCTTGTGGGTGCAGTCGCGGAACTTGCAGCCACCCAGGTAGTCGCGAAACTCGACGAAGCACCAGGTGATGCGGTCGGCTTCCAAGTGCCAGAGGGCGAACTCGCGGATCCCGGGGGAGTCGATGAGATCGCCGCCGCTCGGGAAGTGGTAGAGCCGCGCCGTGGTGGTGGTGTGCTGGCCGAGCCCCGAGTTCTCGGAGATCTCGCCGGTGAGCACGTCCAGCCCCGGCATCAGGGCGTTGGTGAGGGACGACTTGCCCACCCCGGACTGGCCCACGAAGATGCTGATCTTGTCGGTGAGCGCCGCCTTGAGGGTGTCGATGCCCTCACCGCTCTCGCAGCTCACCATCAGCACCTCGTAACCGAGCTTGCGGTAGGTCTCGAGCTGGTGCTCGATACGGGCGCGGGCCGCGTCATCGAGCATGTCGACCTTGTTCAGCACGATGAGGGGCGCTATCTCCACATCTTCTGCCGCCACCAGGTAGCGGTCGACGATGTTGGTGGAGAACTCGGGCATCACCGCCGAGACGATGATGATCTGGTCGATGTTGGCGGCGATGGGTTTGACCCCGTCGTAGAAGTCCGGCCGGGTCAGCACCGAGTGGCGCGGATGCACCGCCTCGATGACGCCGGCAGTCGCGGCATTGAGGCCGGGGCGCCACACCACCTTGTCGCCGCACACCAGGCTGCTGATGCTGCTGCGCCGCAGGTTGCTGCGGTGGATGGCACCATCGCTCGCCTCGACATCTGCGTGCTGGCCGAAACGGCTGATCACCACCCCTTCGATGGCGGGGCCGAACAGGGTGTCATCTACCACTGTGGTGTGCTCTTTTTGCAGCCGCCGCTCGCGGTTGGCCTGGACGCGCCTTTGTTGACCCAGATTGAGTTTTGCTTTCTTTGCCACGGGGTTTGCCAGTTTATGAACAGATTCAAAGCCAGTATGATACATGCAAATTGGCAAAATTCCGCCATTCCTCCCAATAGAGAGAGCAATCATGACAGTCAGCGCGCAGAACCTGGTATGGATCGACATGGAGATGACGGGTCTGGACCCCGAAGAGAACGTGGTACTGGAGATCGCCACCATCGTCACCGACAAGGACCTGAACGTGCTGGCCGAAGGGCCGGTCATCGCCATCCACCAGAGCGAGGAAGAGCTGGGCAAGATGGATGACTGGAACGTCAACACCCACACCAAGAGCGGGCTGGTGGCCCGGGTCAAGGCGAGTGAATACGACGAGGCCAAGGCCGTTGCCGAGACCCTCGCCTTCATTCGTCAGTGGGTGCCGGAGCGCACCAGCCCCCTGTGCGGCAACAGCATCGGCCAGGATCGCCGCTTCATGGTCAAGCACATGAGCGATCTGGAAGCCTTCTTCCATTACCGCAACGTGGACGTCAGCACGATCAAGGAGCTGGTCCGTCGCTGGCAGCCTGAACTGCTGGATCAGTTCAAGAAGAGCGGCTCCCACCAGGCACTGGACGACATCCGCGAATCCATTGCCGAACTGCAGTTCTACCGCGCCCACGTCTTCAAAATCTGAGTGGCTGGCAAGGGTTTGCCGTTGTTCGGTTGCTAAAATCAGCAGTTCGGCCAGCTTTTGAGCGAACGGCTGCAACCAGACAAAAAAGCCCTTGCAATTGGAATGTCTGCTCTTATAATTCGGCTCCCGTACAGTAGCGCAAGCAACCAAATGCTGTACGGTCTGTTTTCAGGTTTTGCGGGAATAGCTCAGTTGGTAGAGCACGACCTTGCCAAGGTCGGGGTCGCGAGTTCGAGTCTCGTTTCCCGCTCCAAAATGTTTGCTGATGACGTTCCGATGCGGGAATAGCTCAGTTGGTAGAGCACGACCTTGCCAAGGTCGGGGTCGCGAGTTCGAGTCTCGTTTCCCGCTCCAATCATCAGCACAGCCTCAAGACAATCCATGTTGCGGGAATAGCTCAGTTGGTAGAGCACGACCTTGCCAAGGTCGGGGTCGCGAGTTCGAGTCTCGTTTCCCGCTCCAATATGCAGTGCCGGAGTCACCGCGCTGGTAGAGCATGTTGAGTGCTTGCCAAGGTCGGGGTAGCGAGCGCGAATCTCGTTGCTGGCTCCAAAATATGTAAGTGATATTCCGATGCGGGAATAGCTCAGTTGGTAGAGCACGACCTTGCCAAGGTCGGGGTCGCGAGTTCGAGTCTCGTTTCCCGCTCCAATCACTTGCAGATGACAT
>NZ_JBFOCV010000026.1:0-155865 GCF_040907975.1 Aeromonas sp. s10
GATGGTCTGGGCGCCCACAGAACTCGCGCCCGTTATCTGACAGGATGGTATAGACCCGAGCCTCATGGGCTTCGAAGAACGGCAGTACCGTTTCACTGAGCACATGAACCGAGGTCACCGGCAGCTTGCTGGTGTAGAGCCGTCCCCAGGCGTGGCGGCTATAGCAGTCCAGCACGGTTTGCAGATACACCTTGCCCACCCCCTTGAGCGCGCCGACGAAGAAGGTGTCGACCGCCACCAGTTCTCCGGTGTAGTGAACCTCAATCTGGCGTTCGCGAAACTCGGGGCTGAAGCGTTCGAGCAGGCGAATCTGCTCGTCATTGAGCTCAATGGTCTGCTCCCGGTGAGTTTTCTCAAGGCGCAGCAAGCGGTCGTGTTTGGAGAGCAAGTCGTGCCGTTGCCACACGCCACGCACACCACCCGCACTGACATTGATGCCTTGCAGAGCCAGTTCTTGCGCGACCCGCAGCGGGCCATGGGTTGGTCTGGTGAGGGAGTAATCGAGGATGACCTGTTCAATCTCGGGAGCGACCCGATTGGGATGAGCCCCTTTACACCCGGGCAATTTGTCGAGCAATCCCTCGGCGCCATAGGTCTGGTAATTACGGCGAATTTCGTAGAACTGCTGACGGCTGTAGCCGATGAGCTTGCAGGCTTTGCTGACGTTATTGAGCTCTTTGGCGAGCTCTAGCAGACTGAGTTTACGACGTGCTACTTTCTCGTTGGTGGTCATACGGTGACTCCGGATAACACGGTAGGGGTACCGTTTTGTTATCCGGTTTGAAGCCGTATGACCACTCCCTTTTGTGGGCAACTGTCAGGTGAATACCATCTCCATACAGTTTACCCATACTAGCGCGGGTAAAGTGTGCCCTGATCGACCAGCAAGGTGGTCATGCCGGCGGCCTTGCCCGCCTGAATGCCTATCCGGGTGTCTTCAAACACCAGGCAGTTGGCCGGGTTGGCGCCGAGCTGTTCGGCCACTTTCAGGAAGGTGTCCGGGTGGGGCTTGTGATTGACCACATCATCGGCACTCACCAGCACGGAGATGAAGGCATCGAGCCCGGTCTGACGCAGGATGTGCGCCGCATGTTCCCGGGTTGAGCCGGTGCCTATGCCCATGGGCACCTTGCCGTGGTACTGCCTGACCAGCTCCCACATGGCGGGAAACACCCGGACGTCGTCGATCCGTGCCAGGTAGAGGGCCACCTTGCGCCGGGCAAAGGCTTCCACGTCGATGGTCATCCCGTGCTGCTCTGCCAGCATGGTCACTATCTTGCGGGTGGGGATGCCGCCGTACTCGTTGAGCTGTGCCCGATCAAACGGCAGGCCGAACTCGGCACTGGTGATTTCCCAGGCATCCAGGTGCAGAGGCATGGAGTCCACCAGGGTGCCATCCATGTCGAAGATCAGGGCGTCGTACTCGTCGAATCGGGGCTGTTCACTCTGGTGATGATCGCAGGGGGATGACTGGGGCATGGGGGGCGTCCTCTTCGGCAAAGACTCACCCTAGCAGATCCGGCTCGCAGATGTCGCGACCTTCATCATGGTTGGCAGTGGTTTTGACCATCGGCTAATGATTTATGAGACAATAATGTGCCTTGCACCCCCTGTGCCGATATCTCACATGAGCGAGCCTGCCTATGTCCCCCAAAACCGTCTTCTCGAGCGTGGCCCTGGTGATCGCCCTGGGCTCACTGGAAAAGAGCATCGTCACCACCCCCTTGCCCATCATAGGGGTTGAGCTGAACGCCGGTGCCGCCCTCACCTGGGTCGTGACCGCCTATCTGCTGGCGGCCACTGCGGCCCTGCCCATCTATGGCAAGTGGAGCGACATGTTCGGCCGGGTACGCATGCTCAACATCGGTATCG
Organism: Aeromonas sp. s10; assembly: GCF_040907975.1. Classification (NCBI taxonomy): domain Bacteria; kingdom Pseudomonadati; phylum Pseudomonadota; class Gammaproteobacteria; order Aeromonadales; family Aeromonadaceae; genus Aeromonas; species Aeromonas sp. s10. Next base: position 1,873 of record NZ_JBFOCV010000026.1, read on the forward strand.
GCCTGTTTCTGGCGGGATCCGTGGCCTGCGCCCTGGCCCAGGATCTGCCAACCCTGCTGGCCGCCCGCGTGCTGCAAGGGTTGGGGGGCGGGGGGCTGATCGCACTCGCCTTTACCGTGATCGCCGACTGTATTCCGCCACGGGAGGTGGGCAAGTATCAGGGGTATATCTCGGCGGTCTATGCGGTCTCCAGCATCGCAGGCCCGCTGCTCGGTGGCTATTTTACCGAGCAGCTCAGCTGGCGCTGGATCTTCTGGATCAATCTGCCGCTCGGCGCTATCGCCCTCTGGCTGGTGAACCGCAATCTGGGTTACCTCAATGTGCGCCGCTACAGCCGCTTCGACTGGAAGGGAGCGGCACTGCTCATCACGGTCACCACCCTCACCCTGTTGCTGCTCTCGCCGGAGGCGGCCTTGCCCGCCGTCTGGCTCGCGGCTGCGCTGGGGGCGGCCTTGTTGCTGCTGATCCTGGTGGAGCGGCGGGCCCACGACCCCATACTGCCGGCCCACCTGGTGCGCCTGCCGGGTTATCTGGTGAGCGTGCTGCTGGCGCTGGCCTCGCAGCTGCTGATGTTTGCCGTGCTGGTCTACCTGCCGTTGCAGATGCAGTGGCAAAAGGGGATGAGTGCCAGTGACAGTGGCGGGATCATGGTGATCTTCATGGTCTGCATCACGGCAGGGGCCTTCGTCGGCGGCAAGCTCATCGGTCGCACCGGTCACTACAAGCGTTTCGTGGTGGCAGGTTTTGCCCTGGCAGCGCTGGCCCTGTGGCAGATCCACTTCGACCTCTGGGCCAGAGTGGGACTGGGGTTTGCCGGATTGGGGCTGGGTCTGGTGCTGCCGGCGCTGTCGGTGGTGGTGCAAAATGCCCTGCCGCGGGAAGATCGCGGCATCGGCATGTCCCTGTTCAACTTCGGCCGGGAGCTGGGCGGGGCGGTCGGTGTCGCCATCTGCGCCGTGTTGTTCCATGCCGCTCTGCCAGCAGGCAGCAGCCCCAATCTGGCCAGCCTGAGCCCGGCCGAACTGGCACCCGGTTTCAGCGCCACCTATATCGGCATGGCGCTGATCGCCACCGCCGCCCTGCTGGTCACCTTGCTGGCATTGAAGCGCCACGAGCTGGCCAGCAAGCACGCCTGATGGTTACTATCGGATACAAAGAGGGCTCCCCGTGGGGAGCCCTCTTCATGGGATCAGGCTGGTGCCTTTCCTTCCGTGTCGTGGCCTTGTGCCACTCAGCCCGCTCATCGGGCGTCGGGGCGGGAAGGTGACCTGACAGGCTCGGGTTGCTGGCGCTCGGCCTGGGCATCGAGCTCCTTGCCGAGGAAGTAGTTCAGGAAGGTGCGGATGACCGCGATGATGGCGAGGCGCACCAGCTCCTCCTTGCTCGGTGCCACTGTGGTGGCCAGGATGTCGGCAGCGAGCTGGAACTCCAGCGCCAGGATGAGCCAGCTGCCGAAGCAGAGGCGGATACGGGGAAAGCCGGGCTCGTGATCCCGCACTCTGGCCGCCAGCCAGAGGGTCTTGCCAAGGCCGATGACCACGCAGGCGATGGAGATGATCTCCAGCAGCAGCTGGAACAGCTCCACCCCGTGCATCATGCCCTCTTTCAGGCTCGCTATCTCGAACACTCGGGTTACCTCCCTGATTCAAAAGAGACACTTTTAACACGGCTTGGGGGCCGGTTCCAACTCAGAGTCTTCTGAGCATCATGGCTATATGGTCGATGAGCTGACGAGCGGCAGGGCTGATGGCCGCCAGTTGGAAGTAGCCATGAATGACGCCATGCTGCCGCTGGCAAGTGGCATCGACGCCAGCCTGCACCAGCTTGCCATACAGGGCTTCCCCTTCGTCGCGCAGCGGATCATATTCCGCCGTGACGATATGGGTCGGCGGTAATCCTGACAGGGCGGGATGGTGGAGCGGGCTGGCTTCGGGATGGCTGGGGGGCAGGCTGCCCAGGTAGGCGTGAAAACCGCTTGCGAGCATGTCCCGGGTGATGAGGTAGTCGTCACCGAGATCGCGGTAGCTTTGGCTCTCGCAGAGGGCATCCAGCATGGGATAGAGAAGCAGCAGGACCTTGGGCAAGGGGGCGTTGGCAGCCTTGAGCCGCAAGGTGGTGATCAGGGCGAGATGACCCCCTGCGCTGTCGCCGGCAATGGCGAGACGTGCCGGATCCCCATGCCATTTCTCCACCTCGGCCATGATGGCCCGTGTGGCGGCCAGCGCATCGTCGTGAGCCGCAGGATAGGTGTGTTCCGGGGCGAGGCGGGTGTGTACGGCGAAGATCAGGGCGCTGGCCCGGTTGCACAGCATCCGCATCTGGCGATCGTGGGTCTCGAAATCCCCGCTGACAAAACAGCCGCCGTGAAAATAGATCAGCACCGGATACGCGGGGTCCGGTTTGTCTGCGGGCCGATAGCAGCGGATGGCGTGGTGATCGGTCTGCCACTCTTCGATGGCGCCCACCTCTTCCTGCTCACCGCCCAACAGGGCAGAGGCTAGGTAGCCGTCACGGCGCGCCTGCCAGCTCAGCTGGCTCGCCTTGGGACGACCTGCGGCGATGAAGTCTGCCACCATGGCTGCGATGGCCGGTTCGAGTTGTTTTTCCATAAGACACCAATGACTGTATATAAAAACAGTCATTGTGCGCTTTTGGCCCGTGAGCGCAACCGGCGTTAGCTGAGGCAGCTCACAAAATCAGGCTTCAATCAGCACGAATTCAATCACATAGAGGGGCGGCAGTGCGGGGTAGATATCGCGGATCACATCTTTAAGCTCGGGGAGGGTCATGTTCTCCTGACGGGCGTGCTCGTCGCTCAGCGCCTCGAAGGCGACCGCCTTGACCGAGATGACCTCAATGGTGCCAAAAGGCTGGTGTTCCGGGTTGGTGAACAGGGCCAGGCGCTGGCCGGGCTGCCAGTTTGCCTCGCTCTCGTCGCGGATGGTGATGGTCTTTCGGCCAGCCTGGATGTCGGCGACAAAGCGGCTGAAGAAGGTGAATGCCGGGTAGGCCGGGGTGTGCTGGGTCATGTCGTCTCCGAAGGGCAAGGGGTGAGAGGGCGGCTCAGGCCGCGGCGGGCCCATTTTAGGAGGGGCAAGGGGAGCGTGCAGCACTTTTTACCCCGACATGTGAAGGGCGACCGACTGCGTTTACGGACCGGTAAAATGGCCGCAACTGAACCTGAATGTGAGATGATGCGGCCTCCTCTTTCTTGATATGTAACAAATCAGGGGGACGGGCTCTGTGGTCTGATGGCGTCCGAGGCCGGCCGTGGTTGACGTTGAACAAAAGGAGCAAGTGTGAATTCCGAGTTGATCTGGGTGCTCAGCATGCTGGTGGGTGCCATTCTCCTGTTTATTACCAACAAGGTCCGCATGGACGTGGTCGCCTTGTTGATCATCATCCTGTTCGTGTTGAGCGGCACCCTGACCCTGCCGCAGGCGCTGGCAGGATTCAGCGATCCCAACGTCATTCTGATTGCCGCCCTGTTCGTGGTGGGGGAGGGGCTGGTGCGTACCGGCATCGCCTATCAGGTGGGAGATGCCCTGGTGAAGGTGGCCGGCAGCAGCGAAACCCGCATGCTGGTGCTGCTGATGGTGGCGGTGGCGACCCTGGGGGCTGTGATGAGTTCGACCGGGGTGGTGGCCATCTTCATCCCCGTGGTGCTGAGCGTGGCGAACCGGATGGGGATCCCGGCGGGCAGACTGATGATGCCGCTCGGCTTTGCCGGCCTTATCAGCGGCATGATGACGCTGGTGGCAACCCCTCCCAACATGGTGGTGAACAGTGAGCTGATGCGGCACGACATCCAGGGGTTCGGTTTCTTCGGCTTCACTCCCATGGGCGTCATCATTCTGGGGATGGGGATCCTCTACATGCTGCTGATGCGCAACCGTCTGGTGCGTGAAGGGGAAGAGGGCAAGGGCAAGCAAATGGGACGCAGCACCATGCGGGATCTCATCCGTGATTACCGGCTGGCGGGGCGAGCACGCCGACTGGCGATCCGGCCCGACTCCCCCCTGATCGGCCAGACCCTGGACGAGCTGCAATTGCGTGCCCGCTTCGGGGCCAACGTCATCGGGATGGAGCGCTGGCGCAAGTTCAGGCGGGTGATGGTCAGTGTCACCGGGGTGACCGAGTTCCAGGCCAAGGATGTGCTGCTCATCGACATGTCGGATCCCGAGGTGGATGTGCGGGAGTTTTGCAGCGAGGCGCGGCTCGAGCCCATGATATTGCGCGGGGAGTATTTCTCCGACCAGGCGCGGGAGGTGGGCATGGCGGAGGTCTCCCCCATCCCCGGCTCCCGGCTGCTCGGCAAGAGCATCCGCGAGGTGACCTTCCGTTCCCGTTACGGCCTGAGCGTGGTGGGGATCCGCCGGGATGGAGAGGCGCTGACCGGCAAGCTGGTGGACGAGGCGCTGCAGATGGGGGATACCCTGCTGGTGGTGGGGAACTGGAGCCTCATTCGTCAGTTGCAGACCCATCATCGCGATTTTCTGCTGCTGGGCCTGCCTGCGGAAGTGGACGAGATGGCGCCGGCCCGCAGCCAGGCCATCCACGCCCTGATTGCCCTCGGGGTCATGATAGTACTGATGGTGACGGATCCCGTGCCCAACGTCATCGCGGCGCTCATCGCCTGCCTGCTGATGGGCAAGTTCCGCTGTATCGATCTGGAGAGTGCCTACAAGTCCATCCACTGGCCGACCCTGATCCTCATCGTGGGCATGTTGCCCTTTGCCCTTGCATTGCAGCAGACCGGCGGGGTGGATCTCATCGTCGGCGCGCTCATCTCGGCGGTGGGGGAGATGGGCCCCAGGGTGATGCTGGCCAGCCTCTTCGCGCTCTGTGCCGTCATCGGGCTCTTCATCTCCAACACGGCGACGGCGGTGCTGATGGCGCCCATCGCGCTGGGGACGGCCCATCAGATGGGGGTATCGCCTTATCCCTTTGCCATGACCATCGCCATCGCCGCCTCGGCAGCCTTCATGACGCCGGTCTCGTCGCCGGTCAACACCCTGGTGCTGGGCCCGGGCAACTACAAGTTCATGGACTTCGTGCGCATTGGCGTGCCCTTCACCTTGCTGGTGATGGTGGTGAGCGTCATCGCCATCCCCTGGTTCTTCCCGTTCTGACGACAGCAAACGATATGGCGGCCTGCGGGCCGCCTTTTTATTGCCCGCAGCGCTCTGCGAGATGAAAAGGGCGGCATCACGCCGGAGCAGGGCATAGCGCCGTCGCAGAGGAGAGCACAAGGCTCAGCCGTTGATACATGAGGTGGCGTTGCAGGCGTGCGATGGCGTGGAGAGGGGAAGAAGAGCGGCAAACGCCGGATACAAAAAAACCAGCCTGAGCTGGTCTGTTTGGTACTGCTTTCGATGGTGCGGAAGGAGAGACTCGAACTCTCACGCCTAGGGCGCCAGAACCTAAATCTGGTGCGTCTACCAATTTCGCCACTTCCGCAAGAATAATGGTGGCTATGACGGGATTCGAACCTGTGACCCCCGCATTATGAGTGCGATGCTCTAACCAACTGAGCTACATAGCCGTCTTGTGCACGACTTGCGTCGAATACAAGCAAAAATGGCTGGGGCACTAGGATTCGAACCTAGGTATGGCGAGATCAAAACCCGCTGCCTTACCGCTTGGCGATGCCCCAACAGTGTTCTTTGCAATCGGATGATTGAAGGAACGTTTTTCAAACATGGTGGCTATGACGGGATTCGAACCTGTGACCCCCGCATTATGAGTGCGATGCTCTAACCAACTGAGCTACATAGCCGTTTGTTGTCAACCACAAACGTGGAAGAGAACAGAAAAATGGCTGGGGTACTAGGATTCGAACCTAGGGATGGCGAGATCAAAACCCGCTGCCTTACCGCTTGGCGATACCCCAACAGCGATGCCTGGCAGAGACTGTCAAACATCACTCAAAAATGGCTGGGGTACTAGGATTCGAACCTAGGGATGGCGAGATCAAAACCCGCTGCCTTACCGCTTGGCGATACCCCAACAGCGATGCCTGACAGAGACTGTCAAACATCATTCAAAAATGGCTGGGGTACTAGGATTCGAACCTAGGGATGGCGAGATCAAAACCCGCTGCCTTACCGCTTGGCGATACCCCAACTAGAGATGGTGGCTATGACGGGATTCGAACCTGTGACCCCCGCATTATGAGTGCGATGCTCTAACCAACTGAGCTACATAGCCAACCGTGCTTCCAGTGAGTCGTTGCCTCGTCACTGTGCGGCCGGAATTATGCGTATCTGGCTCTGGGGCGTCAACCCTTTTTTTGTTTGAAAAAACGAATTTGGGTGCGTTTGGCGAGTTATTGGCCGCTGTCGTGCAAAAGCCCAACAATCTGGTTTTTTTTACGACATTCGCACCCAGATCGCGCCTCTGGCCAGATAAAAAAGAGGCCAGCAAATGCTGGCCTCTCATGGGGTTAGACGTTGAACAGGAAGTTCATGATATCGCCATCCTTGACGATGTAGTCTTTCCCTTCCGCGCGCATCTTGCCTGCTTCCTTGGCGCCTTGCTCACCCTTGTAGGTGATAAAGTCGTCGAAGGCGATGGTCTGGGCGCGAATAAAGCCTTTTTCGAAGTCGGTGTGGATCTTGCCAGCGGCCTGCGGGGCGGTGGCACCTACGGGAATGGTCCAGGCGCGCACTTCTTTCACACCGGCGGTGAAGTAGGTCTGCAACTTGAGCAGCTCGTATCCGGAGCGGATCACCCGGTTCAGGCCCGGCTCCTCGATGCCCAGATCCGCCATGAACTCGGCGCGGTCTTCGTCGTCCAGCTCGGCGATGTCCGCCTCGATGGCGCAGCAGACGACCACGACAACGGCGTTCTCGGCGGCGGCTATCTCACGGACCTGATCCAGGTAGGGGTTATTCTCGAAGCCATCTTCCGCCACGTTGGCGATGTACATGGTGGGTTTGAGGGTCAGGAAGTTGAGGTGGCTGACGGCGTCCAGCTCATCCTTGTCCAGCTTCATGCCGCGGATCATCTGGCCGTTTTCCAGGGCAACCTTGATCTTCTCCAGCACTTCCACTTCCAGCTTGGCATCCTTGTCGCCGCCCTTGGCACGCTTGGACTGGCGATTGATGGCGCGCTCGCAGGCATCCAGGTCGGAGAGGGCCAGCTCGGTGTTGATGACCTCGATGTCGTCGGCCGGGGAGACCTTGCCCGCTACGTGGACGATGTTCTCGTCCTCGAAGCAGCGCACCACGTGACCGATGGCTTCGGTTTCACGGATGTTGGCCAGGAACTGGTTGCCAAGGCCTTCGCCCTTGGAGGCACCGGCCACCAGGCCGGCGATGTCCACGAACTCCATGGTGGTCGGCACGACACGCTGCGGATTGATGATGGCCGCCAGCTGGTCGAGGCGGGGATCCGGCATGGGGACCACACCCGTGTTCGGCTCAATGGTGCAGAACGGGAAGTTGGCGGCTTCGATGCCGGCCTTGGTCAGCGCATTGAACAGGGTGGATTTGCCTACATTGGGCAGGCCCACGATACCGCATTTAAAACCCATGGATTGTTACCTTGTTGATGGATGCTTCAAGGGGCCGCGCGGGCGGCCCGTGTCGTGTTGCTTGACCCCGAGGCGAGGGATCTCGCCAGGGGCCGGTCATCTTGAACTGCCTGGCGATGCAGGCTGAAGGCCTAGACTTTCTCGGCCTTGAAACAGTGCAGGCGATTCATGGCCTTGGTCATGTCCTGCTTGAACAGGATGTCGGTGGCGCGCAGGGATTCGTCCAGCGCGGCCTCGATCAGACTCTGCTCACTGCTGGGCGCCTTGGTCAGCACGAAGCCGGCGACCAGCTCCTTGGCGCCCGGATGGCCGATGCCAAGGCGCAGCCGGAAGAAGTTATTGTTGTTGCCCATCCTGGCGATGATGTCCTTGAGGCCGTTATGGCCGCCGTGACCGCCCCCTTGCTTGAACTTGGCGATGCCGGGAGGCAGGTCCAGCTCGTCGTGGGCCACCAGGATCTCTTCCGGGGCGATCTGGTAGAAGCGCGCGAGCGCCGCCACGGCCTTGCCGGAGAGATTCATGTAGGTGTTCGGGATGAGCAGCCGCACATCCTGCCCGTCCACTAGGAAGCGGGCGGTGTGGCCGAAGAACTTGGGCTCTTCGCGCAGGCTGACATTGTGCCAGCGTGCCAGTTGCTCCACATACCAGGCGCCCGCATTGTGGCGGGTCTTGGCATATTCGGGGCCGGGATTACCCAGCCCGACAATCAGTTTGATTTGACTTGTCACGCTTGATGTCTTCACTCGCTACTTGCCATGGGCGGATGACCCGGGGCAATGGGACGCAATATTCTAGCCGCCGAGTGGCGATCACTCAACCAAAGTGCGGCAAGGTCGGGGAAAAGCCGGACAGAAGGGCTCGGGTGGGGTGGCTCGTCCGAGGTTTTCGTCTCTTGCCGAGTGGAGGCTGGCGGCTGGCGCCAGGCACCCAAAAAAACAAAAACCGCCATTCGGCGGTTTTTGTCACAACAGGGTCTATCAATGCTCGAACATGGCAGAGATGGACTCTTCGTTGCTGATGCGGCGAATCGCTTCGGCCAGCACGGAGGAGAGGGTCAGCTGCTTGACCTTGCCGACTGCCTTCATCTCCGGGGTGAGCGGGATGGAGTCGGTGATGATCAGCTCGTCGATGACCGAATTCTTGATGTTTTCAACGGCGGTGCCGGAGAAGACAGGGTGGGTCGCATAGGCGAACACGCGCTTGGCACCACGCTCTTTCAGCGCTTCGGCCGCTTTGCACAGGGTGCCGCCGGTGTCGATCATGTCGTCGACGATGACGCAGTCACGACCGGCCACGTCGCCGATCAGGTGCATGACCTGGGAGACGTTCGGACGGGGACGACGCTTGTCGATGATGGCGATGTCGGTGTCGTCCAGCAGCTTGGCGATGGCACGGGCACGGACCACGCCGCCGATGTCCGGTGACACGACCACGGGGGATTCGAGGTTCTTGGCCTTCATGTCTTCCAGCAGCACCGGGCTGCCGAACACGTTGTCGACGGGGACGTCGAAGAAGCCCTGGATCTGCTCGGCATGCAGGTCAACGGTCAGCACACGGTCCACACCCACGCTGGAGAGGAAGTCGGCGACGACCTTGGCGGTGATGGGCACACGGGCGGAGCGGACGCGGCGGTCCTGACGGGCATAACCAAAGTAGGGGATAACGGCAGTGATACGGCCAGCTGAAGCACGACGCAGTGCATCCACCATGACGATCAATTCCATCAAATTGTCGTTGGTCGGGGCACAGGTGGATTGAATGATGAAGATATCGCCACCGCGTACATTCTCGTTGATCTGTACGCTGATCTCGCCGTCGCTAAAGCGACCTACGGCAGCATTGCCGAGTTTGATAAACAGGCGATCTGCGATCTTCTGGGCTAGTTCCGGCGTTGCGTTACCAGCAAACAGCTTCATGTCAGGCACGGTTTGAAACCTCGGGGTTGCATCCAGTATGTGGGGAGTCTGATTTTAGACCCGTATCGTTTGGGGGCAAACGATTTAGCAAGATGACGGACAAGGTCTCTGGGCGATGTCGAGGATGGCGTCTCATCACCCGCAGGGTGGGTGGACGGGAATCCACCTTGAGCGCCATCGCGTCAGATTGGCCCAAGACACATCGACGAGGTCAACACCTCCCGATACGGCCTCAACAAGGAGAGAGTTGGCTGGGGTACTAGGATTCGAACCTAGGAATGGCGAGATCAAAACCCGCTGCCTTACCGCTTGGCGATACCCCAATCACTCACTTGTTGCAAAGTGACGAAGAGTGGTGATATGTTCTCGCCCTTGGCGACAAACCCATCCCAGCCTTCCGGCACTCTTGCCAACACCTTCCGAGCAGCCATTTCGTCTTCAAATCGAGCAAAGACGCAGGCGCCAGTGCCCGTCATTCTTGACGGCGCGTATTCTAGCAACCAGCCGAGCGCATTGGCAACCTCGGGGTGGCGCTTTTTCACCAGCAGCTCGCAATCGTTTTTCCACTCTCCTGCCAGCAGATTGTCCAGGGTCATCTTGGGGGTGTTGCGGGGCAGGTCGGGATCCTGGAACACGGCGGCGGTGGCCACATGGCAATCCGGCTTGAGTACCAGGTACCAGGCATCCGGCACCTCGACCGGTTGCAACCGCTCCCCCACGCCTTCGGCGAAGGCGGCCTTGCCCCGCACGAACACCGGCACGTCGGCGCCCAGCTGCACGCCGAGCTCGGCCAGCTCGTCTTCACTCAAGCCGGCTTGCCAGAGGTGGTTCAAGGCCACGAGGGTGGTGGCCGCGTCCGACGAGCCGCCCCCGATGCCACCGCCCATGGGCAGTACCTTCTCCAGCCGGACATGGGCTCCCTGCGGACTGGCCAACCGGCTCTGCAACAGTCGCGCAGCCCGGATGATGAGGTTCTGTTCATCGGGCACGCCGGGAATGGCCGGGCTCAAGGTGAGCTGGTCGCTGCTGGGGATCGGCTCGAATTCGAGCCAGTCGCCGTGGTTGAGAAAGATGAAGAGGGTCTGCAGTTCGTGGTAGCCATCGGGGCGGCGGCCGTTGACGTGCAGGAAGAGGTTGAGCTTGGCCGGGGCGGGCCAGCGGATCGGCGCCTGGTCGTGCATCATGGTGCCAGGGTCCACTCGTTGATCTGCAGCTTGAGACGGCTCTCCTGCCCGGTCATGGTGAGCAGGTGGGGTAGGCGATAGCCGTCCTGATCCCGATAGTCCCCGTAGACGATCTGCCACTGGCCGTCGCGCACGCTGGCGAGGCTGGCATCGGGGTTGAGCTCGAATTCGGCCTGCCCCGGTAATCCCTTGATCCACTCAGGCAGCCCGGCCACCGGAATGTGCCAGCCGGTGAGCTGATAGACCAGGAGCTCGGCATCCTGGCTCTGGTGCTGTTTTCCGTCGTTGTCGAGCAGAGTCACCTCGCCGCCGGTGCGGGAGAGTTCCAGAATATGGGTGCCGATGAGGCTGGTGAGGTTGAGGCGATAGTCGTCGCCGTTTTGCTGCCAGTTGAGGCGAGCGCTGCCCTTCTGGCGGGCGGTGATGATGGCCATCTTGCCCGACAACTGCCAGTGTGTGAGGCGTTCGAGGCGGGCGCGCTCCTGCTGCCAGTTGACCTGATCCCGCTGGGGTTGGGTGGTGGTACAGCCCGCCAGCACCAGCAGGCAGGCGAGGGAGAAGATACGCAACAACAAGGTGGAGCTCCGCAGATGAGGTTTGCGACAGTATAAGGGGCGGCCGTATTGCTTTTAAAGACTTACCCTTTCTCGTACAATTGTCGGCCTCTACACCCTGTGCATGAAACGATCATCACCCACCCATGAGTTTGCTTGCCCTCGGAATCAACCACAACACCGCCAGTGTCGCCTTGCGGGAGCGGGTCGCCTTTGGCCCGGACCGCATCGATCGCGCCCTGCGTGAGCTGGTGGAGCAGCCTGGCGTCAGCGAGGCGGTGATCGTCTCCACCTGCAACCGCACCGAGCTCTATTGCAGCCTGGAGCAGGGGCAGGGGGAGCAGGTGCTGAACTGGTTGCAGCGGTTCCACGGGCTGGAGGCGAGCGAGGTGCTCTCTGCCATCTACCGGCACCAGGACGAGGAAGCGGTGCGACACCTGATGCGGGTGGCCTGCGGCCTCGACTCCCTGGTGCTCGGGGAGCCGCAGATCCTGGGGCAAATCAAGCAATCCTACGCCCACGCCCAGCAGGCTGATGCAGTGAAAGGATCCCTGGAGCGCCTGTTCCAGAAATCCTTCTCGGTGGCCAAACGGGTGCGCACCGACACCGAGATCGGCGCCAGCGCGGTGTCGGTGGCCTTCGCCGCCGTGAGCCTGGCCCGCCGTATCTTCTCCGATCTCTCCCAGACCAAGGTGCTGCTGGTGGGCGCCGGCGAAACCATCGAACTGGTGGCCCGCCACCTGCGCGAGCAGAGCGTGACCCGGATGATGGTGGCGAACCGGACCCTGCAACGGGCCCAGTTGCTGGCAGAGGAGTTCGGTGCCCAGGTAATGACTCTGGAGGAGATCCCGGACTACCTGCACGAGGCGGACATCGTCATCAGCTCCACGGCAAGCCCCCTGCCCATCATCGGCAAGGGCATGGTGGAGCGGGCGCTCAAGGCGCGTCGTTTCAAGCCCATGTTCCTGGTGGACATCGCCGTGCCCCGCGACATCGAAGCCGAGGTGGACGAGCTCTCCGATGCCTATCTCTACACGGTGGACGATCTGCAGGGCATCATCGAGCAGAACCTGGAGACCCGCAAGCGGGCGGCCGCCGAGGCGGAACTCATCGTGCAGGAAGAGCGCGACGAGTTCATGGGCTGGTATCGCAGCCAGCACTCGGTGGATCTCATTCGCGATTATCGCCATCAGTCACAGCAGGTCGCCGACGAAGAGTTGCAGCGGGCCTTGCTGGCCCTGCAACAGGGTGAAAATGCCGAGCAGGCGCTCAAGGCCATGGCTCATCGCCTCACCAACAAGCTGATCCACGCACCGACCCAGGCCCTGCGCCAGGCCGCCGCTCAGGGGGACAGCCACAAGCTGGCCCAACTGCGTCAGGTGCTGGGATTGTCACAAGAATCATAGTGTTGGGACGGCCCTTTGCCGTCCCGTCCTCCATCGAGAATCCAAGAGTCATGAACCCCTCATTGATCAGAAAGCTGGAAGGCCTCATCGAGCGCCATGAAGAAGTACAGGCCCTGCTCGGGGAGCCCGGGGTCGCCTCGGATCAGGACAGATACCGCGCCCTGACCCGGGAATACGCCCAGCTGGAAGATATCGTTCACGCCTTCCAGCGTTTCCGCCAGGCCGAAGAAAACCTCGACACCACCCGGCTGATGCTGGAGGAAGAGGATGCCGAGCTGCGGGAGATGGCGCAAGAGGAACTGCCGCTCGCCAAGGCGACCTTCGAGGAGCAGGAGCAGGCGCTTCAGGTGATGCTGTTGCCGCGCGACCCCAAGGATGACAACAACTGCTATCTGGAGATCCGCGCCGGTGCCGGTGGCGACGAGGCGGCCATTTTCGCGGGGGATCTGTTCCGCATGTACTCCCGCTACGCCGAGCGTCAGGGGTGGCGTGTCTCCATCGTCAGCTGCAATGACGGCGAACACGGCGGCTACAAGGAGGTGATCGCCAAGGTGGATGGTGAGCACGTCTACGGCCGCCTCAAGTTCGAGTCCGGCGGCCACCGGGTGCAGCGAGTCCCCGAGACCGAATCCCAGGGCCGGGTGCACACGTCCGCCTGTACCGTGGCCGTGCTGCCGGAAGTGCCGGAAGCCGAACAGGTGGAGATCAACCCCTCCGAGCTGAAGATCGACACCTTCCGCGCCTCCGGTGCCGGCGGCCAGCACGTCAACAAGACCGACTCCGCCATCCGCATCACCCACCTGCCCACCGGGCTGGTGGTGGAGTGCCAGGACGAGCGCTCCCAGCACAAGAACCGCGCCAAGGCGATGTCGGTGCTCTCCGCTCGCCTGCAGGCGGCCGAGGACGAACGCCACCGCGCCGCCGAGCAGAGTACCCGCCGCAACCTGGTGGGCTCCGGGGATCGCTCCGAGCGCATCCGCACTTACAACTATCCCCAGGGGCGTCTCTCCGAGCACCGGATCAACCTCACCCTCTATCGTCTGGGCGAAATCCTGGAAGGGGATCTGGACTGCGTGATCACCCCCCTGGTGCAGGAGTATCAGGCGGATCAGCTCGCCTCCCTGGCCGAGAGCAACTGATGCAGATCCAGCAGGCCCGCGCCCATATCATGGCGACCCTGGCCTCCGGGGAATCCCCCCGTGCCGACGCCGATGCCCTGCTCTGTCATCTGCTGGATTGCCGGCGCAGCTATCTGATGACCTGGCCGGAGCACGAGCTCGATGCCGCCCAGCAGGCGACCCTGGCGGGCTGGCTTGCCCGTCGCCTCAATGGTGAGCCCATTGCCCACCTTATTGGCGAGCGGGAGTTCTGGTCGCTGCCGCTGAAAGTGAGCCCGGCCACCCTGATCCCGCGCCCCGATACCGAGGTGCTGGTGGAACAGGCGCTGGCCCGCCTGCCGGGCGGCCCCTGCGCCCTGCTGGATCTGGGCACGGGCACCGGTGCCATCGCCCTTGCGCTCAAGTCTGAGCGACCGGATGCCGATGTATGGGCGGTGGACAGGATGCCGGCCGCGGCCGCGTTGGCCCGTACCAACAGCGCCGCCCTGGGGTTGCCCATCGAGGTGCGCGACGGCAGCTGGTTTGCGCCGCTCTCGGATGCACCGCGCTTTGCGATGATCGTCTCCAACCCGCCTTACATCGACGGGACGGATCCCCATCTTCACGAGGGGGACGTGCGCTTCGAGCCGCGCTCCGCCCTGGTGGCGGAGGAGCAGGGGCTGGCGGATATCCGCCTCATCGTCACCCAGGCGCCCGCCCATCTGGTGCCAGGTGGTTGGCTGTTGCTGGAACACGGCTGGGATCAGGGGGATGCGGTGCGTCAACTCCTGCTGCAACAAGGCTACGTCCAGGTGGAAACCGTGCGCGATTACGGCGATAACGAGCGGGTGACCCTGGGGCGCCTGGCTCAGTGATATGACGGGCGGGCCCGGTCTGCCCCTGTTCAAGGAAATCTTATGTATGTTGTTCTCAAGCATCTGCACCTCACCCTGATTGCCGGGGCCGTGCTGATGTTTATCCTGCGCTTTTACTGGTTGCAGACCGGCTCCGCGCTGGCAGGGGGAGCCCGCACCCTCAAGATCAGCGGCTGGCTCAACGGCCTGGTGGTGCTCTCCGGTGCGCTGCTCTGCATGGTGCTGGGTCTCAACCCCCTCAACAACGCCATCCCCTGGCTGGCCGAGAAGCTGACGTCCATCCTGGTGGTGGCGTTTCTGGCCATGATGGCGCTGCGCCTGGCCCGCAGCAACGGCATCCGCTGGTTTGCCTTCCTGGGCGCACTGGGGTGGATCTTCTTTATCGCCAAGCTTGCGGTGCAAAAGCAGGCCAGCCTGTTCGGCTAGGAAGGATGACGATGATACGTGTGGATGAGTGGACCGACTTCGAGGCTCACGATCTGGCCGAGCTGGCGCTGTCGGTGAGCGACGAGATCCGGGGCCATGGCGGCACGGGAGAGGCCGAGCTTGCCCTCCTCGATGCCTGGCTGGACGAGACGATTGCCGAGGGAGACTGCGACGAGGTGCGCCGTCAGCTGTTGCAGGGTTTCTACCAGACCCTGGGCTTTCGTGGCGACTGGCAGGATTACTTCTCGTCCGCCAACTGCGATCTGGACCAGGTGCTGGCAAGGCGCAAGGGGATCCCGGTCAGTCTCGGCATCCTCCTCATCCAGCTGGGTCGCAAGATAGGGCTGGATGTGGAGGGGATCTGCTTCCCCGGCCATTTCCTCCTGAGTTTTGCCGGTCTGGACGGGGAGGTCTATGTGGACCCCTTCAACGGTGATGAACTGAGCCGGCACCGCATCGAACTGCTGCTGCGCGGTGCCCTCGGCAACCTGGAGAGTCTGAGCGATGATCATCTGCAGCCATCGGGGCAGTGGGAGATCATCGAGCGCTTGCTCAATGTCAGCAAGGGCGCCCTGCTGCGCGAGGAGCGCATGACGGAGGCGCTGCGCTGCAGCGAGCTGTTGCTGCGCATGAAGCCCGGTGATCCGCTGGAGACGCGGGATCGGGGCTTCATCTATGAGCAACTCGATTGCCCGCGCTTTGCCGCCGACGATTTCGAATACTTTATTGAACAATGCCCTGATGATCCCGTGGCCGACGTGCTGAAAACCCAGCTGGCCACCCTGGACCTCAGTCCCAAACCCCTCCATTAAGGATCCCTGAGATGGAACAGAAGAATATCAAGGTCAACCAGATCGACGTCGCCAACGACAAACCTTTCGTGCTGTTCGGCGGCATGAACGTGCTGGAATCCCGCGACATGGCGATGGCGGTGTGCGAGAAGTACGTGGAAGTGACCAGCAAGCTCGGCATCCCGTTCGTGTTCAAGGCGAGCTGGGACAAGGCCAACCGCTCCTCCATCCACTCCTATCGCGGCCCGGGTCTGGAAGAGGGGATGAAGATCTTCCAGGAGCTGAAAGCGACCTTCGGCATGCCGGTGATCTCCGATCTGCATGAGCCCCATCAGGCCAAACCGGTCGCCGAGGTGGTCGACGTCATCCAGCTGCCCGCCTTCCTGGCGCGCCAGACCGATCTGGTGGAGGCCATGGCCCGCACCGGCAACGTCATCAACATCAAGAAGCCGCAATTCCTGAGCCCAAGCCAGATGAAGAACATCACCGACAAGTTCGAGGAGTGTGGCAACGATCGCCTGATCCTCTGCGAGCGCGGTGCCAACTTCGGCTATGACAACCTGGTGGTGGACATGCTGGGCCTGGGCGTCATGAAGAAGAGCACCGGCGGCTATCCGGTCATCTTTGACGTCACCCACTCCCTGCAGTGCCGTGATCCCCTGGGAGCGGCCTCCGGTGGTCGCCGCGAGCAGGTGACCGAGCTGGCCCGTGCTGGCATGGCGGTGGGCCTGGCCGGTCTCTTTATCGAATCCCACCCGGATCCGAAAATTGCCCGCTGCGACGGCCCGAGCGCCCTGCCGCTGGAGAAGCTGGAAGGTTTCCTCAAGCAGATGAAGGCCATCGACGATCTCGTCAAGGGCTTCGAGCCCCTCGATACCTCCGCCTGATCGCGATTTTTACTATCAAAAATGCCCCGCCATGCGGGGCATTTTTATTTCCGTCATTTTCATTTGGTGCTCTTCGGCGTCCATTGCGACCATGTTTTCGTGGTGTTAATGATGTTAAATATATTGTGTGATTGATGTCTCTTATTTGCTTCTTATGACATGCAAAAGTAGCGACCGTCAGGATGGCAAAAAGGTATGAAGCGGGTGAGATAACCCTATTTCTCGCCGCAGACTGCTGCATGCGTTATTTGCTGTCAGTGGAGTCACACTTATTAACAGGACGTTGAGCATGCACAAGAAAATTGTCAGTAGCCTCTATTTTCAGGTGATATTGGCAATCACCATCGGAATATGTCTGGGACATGTCTATCCGAGTCTGGGCGCAGATATGAAACCCCTTGGTGATGGCTTCGTTAAATTAATCAAGATGATCATCGCCCCCGTCATTTTCTGTACCGTGGTCACCGGCATTGCCGGCATGGAAAGCATGAAGGCGGTGGGCAAAACCGGTGCCATTGCGCTGATCTATTTTGAAGTGGTGAGCACCCTGGCCCTGATCATCGGTCTGTGCGTGGTCAACGTGCTGCAGCCGGGGGCCGGTATGAATGTGGATCCCTCCTCACTCGACGCCAGCGCCATCTCCGTCTATGCGGATCAGGCCCAGTCCCAGGGGATAATTCCCTTCCTGCTGGATGTGATACCGGCCAGCGTCATCGGTGCCTTTGCCGGCGGAAATATACTCCAGGTGTTGCTGTTTGCCGTCCTGTTCGGATTTTCCCTGCATCATATCGGGGAGAAGGGAAAACCCATCTTCAATATCATCGATGGTTTCTCTCAGGTTATTTTCGGCATCATCAACATGATCATGAAACTGGCGCCGATCGGGGCATTTGGTGCCATGGCATTCACCATAGGGAAATACGGTATTGGTTCTTTGGTGCAGCTGGGGCAATTAATTGCTAGCTTCTATCTGACCTGCCTGCTGTTTATTTTTCTGGTGCTCGGAAGTATCGCCAAAGCCAATGGCTTCAGCATTGTGCGCTTTATTGCCTATATCCGGGAAGAGCTGTTGATCGTGCTGGGAACATCCTCGTCGGAATCCGTATTGCCGCGCATGCTGGTGAAAATGGAGGCGCTGGGCTGCAAGAAATCGGTGGTGGGTCTGGTGATCCCGACCGGTTACTCATTCAACCTGGACGGCACCTCCATCTATCTGACCATGGCAGCCGTCTTCATCGCCCAGGCGACCAACACCCCGCTGGACCTGTTCCATCAGCTCACCCTGCTGGTGGTGCTGCTTATCTCCTCCAAGGGGGCGGCCGGAGTCACGGGGAGTGGCTTCATCGTGCTGGCAGCCACCATCTCGGCGGTAGGGCATCTGCCGCTGGCCGGGCTGGCGCTGATCCTCGGGATTGATCGCTTCATGTCGGAGGCGCGCGCCCTGACCAACCTCATCGGCAACGGGGTGGCGACCCTGGTGGTGGCCCGTTACTGCGATCAGCTCGACGAGGCCACCATGCAGGACGCCCTGGCGAAACCCGTGGTGGCAAGGCCGGTGGACCTGCGAAGCTGACCCAGGTTCCGGCGGCGATCATCACCCATGAAAAAACGGCCCGAGGGGGCCGTTTTTTATCTCTTTACGCAGGGCGCCTTACAGGCTCTGGGTGAAGGTGCGGGTGACCACGTCACGCTGCTGCTCCGGGGTCAGGGCGTTGAAACGCACGGCGTAACCGGAGACGCGGATGGTGAGCTGCGGGTATTTTTCCGGGTTGGCGATGGCGTCTTCCAGGGTTTCGCGGCGCAGTACGTTGACGTTCAGGTGCTGACCCCCTTCGACCACAGGCTCTTGCTGAACCGGCAGTTCACGGTATTCGAATTGACCCAGGTCGGAGAGGCTGACTTCCTGATCGGCGGCAAAGCTGTCGCCCTTGGCGCAGATGCAGCGAGCCTGTTGTTTCTCTTCGTCCAGCAGCCAGAAAGAGTTCAGCAGAGCGGCGTTGGCGGACTGGGTGATTTGGATGCCCTTGATCATGGTATGACTCCTCATAGGAAAGCGGATTCAACGGTAAGCACATTACCCTGATGTTTTTAAACCACCTCTTGGAAGGAATGATTTAACGGGGCCTTGCCTTACACCTTTACTTCGTTGGGGCCATATATACCACGACGGTAATATTACGAAAATTGATCCAAATCAATAAAATCCCATTTTGCGTGCATTGAAAGGGATTAAATCATTGAGTTGAATCAAAAACAGATCATTTTTCTGTTTTTGTAAGATATATGAATTATGCATTTTTTATTATTCATATCTAGTAATTTAACTACACCTTTAGGGTTTATTTCTGGCGTCAGCGAAAACCGGCCTGTCCGAAGGACGTCCTGTTATTCCTGTGTCGACGCAGTACCGGTCATTGCCCGTGAACGCCGCCGCCACTTCCCAGGCTGGCAAGGCTGAGCCTGACCTCCATGCGGTTGCGTCTTGGGGGCGAGGACCCTATCCTGAGCCCCTTGCTCTATTGACCGAGGAGATAGCGGTGCCAAGCTGGACAGAAGGCGGGGAGTGGGGAGAGGCTGGCATGCCAGCCAGGATGGAAGGAGTGGATTCGCAACGAGAGGAGACGGGTGTGCTGACCTGGAAAGATGTGATTGGTTCGGAGAAAGAGCAGGCGTATTTCATGGACACCCTGGCCACCGTCAGGGCCGAGCGGGAGGCGGGCAAGGTGATCTATCCCCCGGCGACCGAGGTATTCAATGCCTTCAAACTGACCGAGCTGGATGACGTCAAGGTGGTGATTCTGGGGCAGGATCCCTATCACGGCCCGGACCAGGCGCACGGCCTCTGTTTCTCCGTCTTGCCCGGAGTGCGCACGCCGCCGTCCCTCGTCAACATCTACAAGGAGATGCAGCGGGATCTGCCGGGTTTTGTCACACCCCATCACGGCTTCCTGGAATCCTGGGCCAGACAGGGAGTGCTACTGCTCAATACGGTGCTGACGGTACAGGCGGGCATGGCGCACTCTCACGCCCACCTGGGGTGGGAGACCTTTACCGATCGAGTCATCGAGCGGATCAATGCCCATTGCCAGGGAGTCGTCTTCCTGCTGTGGGGCGCTCATGCCCAGAAGAAAGGGCGCTTCATCGACCGGTCGCGCCACCATGTGCTGAGCGCCCCCCATCCCAGCCCGCTCTCTGCCCATCGCGGTTTCATCGGTTGCGGCCACTTCTCCGAGGCCAATCGCCTGCTGGCCCAGCAGGGACGCAGTCCCATCGACTGGCTCTCGGTCTGCGCCGATCCGGCGGCCTGACGCCGTGCATGCACAGGGGAAATGGTGTCCCCTGTGCCCCCTGTGCCCCCTGTGGTGAGAGGCTGGTGCAGCCGCTGTCTGCATCCGACTTGATTGAGTGCAAAGTTCAGGCAATAAATGACCGTATACTCGAGACAGACGTTTTCTCATTTCAGTGCAAGGAGTGCCCATGTTATCCAGTCTGCATAAGGACCACCTCAACATCACCCGGTTGCTGACGCTGCTCAAGCAAAAGCTGGCGGCCATTCGCAATGAGCAGCCGGTGAGCTACTTCCTGCTGCGGGATGTGGTGGATTATCTGCGCGAGGTATCCGACAAGTACCACCACCCGAAGGAAGACATGATTTATGACTACTACCTGAAATACAGGGTGGTGGAGGGGGAGGTGGCCAACCGGCTGCACGAGGAGCACGCCCGTCTGCTGGATGCAGGGACCGAGCTCAAGGAGATGGTGGAGATGATCCTGATGGATGCGGTCATCCCGCTGGATCAGTTCGTGGCCCGTCTGGAGCAGTTCATCGAGCAGCAGGAGGCGCACATGAACTATGAGGAAGGGGTCATCTTCCCCCATCTGCGCGACTCCCTGACCGAGGATGACTGGCGTCATCTCGAACAGCTCTGGCAGAACCGGGCCATCAATGATCCCCTGTTCGGGGCGGAGGTGAGCCAGCACTTCCAGGCGCTGGCCAAACAGCTCTCGCTGCCTGCAGCCTGACAGGAAGTTCACCCATAAAAACAGCGCCCCGGTCAATCCGGGGCGCTGTTTTTATGGCTCCACTCGCTGGAGTGAAACATGGGCGATGTGGGCGTATCAGAGCTCCAGGTCGTCCGATCCTTCATAGGCGATGTCGATGGCCTGCAGCTCCTTTTGCAGGCGGTGCTTGTCTTTAAGCGCCTCAATCTCACGCCATTTGCGTTTTTTTCCCGTTGTCCCGCGGCTACGTGAACCCAGCTCAACGACCTCGTCAAAATCGAAGTTGAACATGTCCATGGCTCCCTCCTTGGTTTTATGGTTTTCACCATCCATATAACACGACGCCTTTGAAAATAAAACGTTTTTATGACGAAGTTGTGACAACCGGAAACAGGCACAAAAAAACCGGGCTGCCCTTTCGGGAGCCCGGTTTTTGCGGCGCCACTTCGCTCTGTGAGAGCCGAGTGGCGAGCGGCCTTACAGGTGGCTTGCCAGCATGGTTTCCAGCTTGCCCTGGTCGATGGCGAACAGGCGGATGCCTTCGGCCAGCTTCTCGACCGCCATGGCGTCCTGGTTCAGCTCCCAGCGGAATTCGGCTTCGGTCATCGGGGCCGGTTTGGCTGTGCGCTCGCCGGTGTAGTCCAGCTTGCGCACCACGGTGCCTTCAGCCTTGCTCAGCTCTTCCAGCAAAGCGGGGCCAATGGTCAGGCGGTCGCAGCCGGCCAGTTCCAGGATTTCGCCGGTGTTGCGGAAGCTCGCGCCCATGACCACGGTCGGGTAGTCGTGCTGCTTGTAGTAGTTGTAGATGGCGGTGACGGAGACCACGCCCGGATCTTCACTGGCGGTGTAGTCACGGCCGTTCTTGGCCTTGTACCAGTCGAGGATGCGGCCCACGAACGGGGAGATGAGGAAGGCACCGGCTTCGGCACAGGCGCGGGCTTGGGCGAAGGAGAACAGCAGGGTCAGGTTGCACTGGATACCCTCTTTCTCCAGCACCTCGGCGGCACGGATCCCTTCCCAGGTGGAGGCCAGCTTGATCAGGATGCGATCATTGCTGATACCGGCTTCGTTGTAGAGGCGGATCAGCTTGCGGGCCTTGGCGATGCTGGCGTCGGTGTCGAAGGAGAGGCGGGCGTCCACTTCGGTGGAGATGCGACCCGGGACGATTTTCAGCACTTCCAGGCCGATGTTGACCGCCAGCTTGTCGCCTGCGTCGATGATTTGCTGTGCCTTGTCCTGGCTCTGGGATTTGGCCCAGGCAATGGCGTCCTGGATCAGGGCTGCGTACTCGGGGATCTCGGAGGCCTTGAGTACCAGAGAGGGGTTGGTGGTGGCATCGATGGGCTGGTAGCGCTTGATGGCTTCGATGTCGCCGGTATCGGCAACCACTGTGGTCAGGGCTTTCAGCTGGGTCAATTTATCGGCCATGGCAAATATCATCTCTTTATGAGGGAGCAATCCCAGGGTGGCGGGCATGAGACGGCAGTTCTGAAATTAAATTACAAGATCCCGGCGGCTCAGGCTCAGAAAGGGGCGATGGGCAGGCCCCATCGTCATTGCCTGCCTAATTAATACGGATGTGGCGCATCCTGCAATAGGGGGGCTTGTATGCGAATCAGCCAGGTGGTGAAAGCGGTACCGGCTGTCTGGTGAAAGTGTTTGATAAAAAACGAGTTTTATTCATGGTGTGGCGGCTGGCTCCGACATGGAAAAGCGCAATTATTTTGGTGGATTCATGAATTTGTGCGGGAGGTCACATAAATAGTTCTGTCAGCTACTTGAAATTTAATTACGTGTAAAACGTTTTGCGTTACAACCCCTTGCCGATGAGGCATGAGAGGCAAACGCTTGTCTCCCTGGTTTTGTTTCACTCAGCGGTTTTTACCCCCATGGGATGAGTTGTAAAATGGTTCTCTATTGGATCTAATTTGTAAGGGCGCTGGGTAGCGCATCAATTTTTGTTGATTTATTGCGTGCTAAATGAAGCTTTTTTGCATCAAATTGCTCGTTTTTTGTCTCCCCAGTGAGCCCTGTCACTATTCTGAATTCCCTCCCTATGCTAGATTCCGCCCCTTCGGCGCAATGCTGGTTCGGAAATTGACAGAGAGCGGTCAGCGCAGACTGGCCATGGATGTGATAACAACGAGAGAATTATGGACACCTTGATTGCAATGATTAACGACCTGATGTGGGGAGCCGTGCTCATTTACCTGCTGATCGGGGTCGGTATCTTCTTTACCTTCCGTCTGGGCTTTATCCAGATCCGCCACTTCGGCCACATGTTCTCGGTCCTGCGCAACAGTCGCAAATCCGACAGCGCCGGCATCTCCTCCTTCCAGGCTCTGTGTACCAGCCTGGCGGCCCGTGTCGGGACGGGCAATCTGGCCGGTGTGGCCGTCGCCATCTATCTGGGTGGCCCTGGCGCCGTCTTCTGGATGTGGCTGATCGCCTTCATCGGCATGGCCACCGCCTTCGTGGAGAGCACCCTGGCCCAGCTCTACAAGGTCAAGGATGAGGATGGCAACTACCGGGGCGGTCCCGCCTACTACATGGAGCGCGGCCTCGGCATGCGCTGGATGGGGGTGGTCTTCTCCCTCTGCCTGCTGCTGGCCTTCGGTCTGGTGTTCAACGCGGTGCAGGCCAACTCCATCAGCCTGGCCATGAACGTCGCCTTCGGCATCCCTGACTGGGTGAGCGGTCTGGCCCTGGTGGTGCTCTCCGGTCTCATCATCTTCGGCGGCATTCGCGGCATCGCCCGTTTCGCCGAGCTGGTGGTGCCCTTCATGGCGCTCGCCTACATCCTGATGGCGCTGTTCGTGGTGGCCATGAACATCAGCGAGCTGCCCGGCGTGCTGGCCCTGATCATCAAGTCTGCGTTCGGCATCGAGCAGGCGGGTTCCGGCGCCATGGGCTATGCCATCTCCCAGGCGATGATCAACGGCATCAAGCGCGGCCTCTTCTCCAACGAGGCGGGCATGGGCTCTGCCCCCAATGCTGCCGCCACCGCCACCCCCTATCCGCCGCACCCGGCCTCCCAGGGTTATGTGCAGATGCTGGGTGTCTTCCTCGATACCATCGTCATCTGTACCTGTACTGCCGCCATCATCCTGATGTCCGGCCAGTTCGAGCCGGGTTCCGGTGTGACCGGTGTCGAGCTGACCCAGCGTGCGCTCTCCTCCCAGGTGGGCGGCGGTGGCAACATCTTCATCGCGGCGGCCATCTTCTTCTTCGCCTTCACCTCCATCGTGGCGAACTACTCCTATGCGGAGACCAACCTGGTGTTCCTCGAGCACAATCACAAGGGCGGCCTGATGCTGTTCCGGATGTTCGTGCTGGGCATGGTGATGTTCGGCTCCGTGGGCGAGCTGCCGACCGTGTGGGCTCTGGCGGATGTCTCCATGGGGCTGATGGCCATCGTCAACCTGGTGGCCATCCTGCTGCTCTCCGGCGTCGCCATCAAGCTGGCCAAGGACTACAACGACCAGCTCAAGCTGGGGCGCGTCCCCACCTTCGATGCCAACAAGTACCCCGAGCTGCGCAGTCAGCTGGAAGAGGGGATCTGGGACAACCCGGGCAAGAAATAAGCCCGTGTTGCAAGGTGATTGAAGGGGAGCCATGGCTCCCCTTTTTCATGGGTAAAAAGAGGGGGCGGCTTCACACAGACTTCACAGAGCCTCATCGGCAGCACACCTCGCGGGACTATGCTGGGCTCATCACTCGCCGCCATGGCGATACCTTGCTAACGACAGTCAGGAGACATGCAATGCAACAACGACAATCCATCCTGTGGGGCGCTCTGGCCACCCTGATGTGGGCCGGTCTGGCTCATGCCGGTGACAAGGCGGCGACCGATCCCCTGCGCCCCGTGGTGGATGCCAGCATCCGGCCGCTGCTCAAGGAGCACAGGATCCCGGGCATGGCGGTGGCCGTGCTCAAGGATGGCAAGGCCCACTATTTCAACTACGGTGTGGCCGATCGGGAGCGCGCGGTCGGTGTCAGCGAGCAGACCCTGTTCGAGATAGGCTCCGTGAGCAAGACCCTGACCGCGACGCTGGGGGCCTACGCTGTGGTGCAGGGGGGCTTCGAGCTCGATGACAAGGCGAGTCTGTTCGCCCCCTGGCTCAAGGGATCCGCCTTTGACAACATCACCATGGGGGAGCTGGCTACCTACAGCGCGGGCGGCTTGCCGCTGCAATTCCCCGAGGAGGTGGATTCGCTCGAGAAGATGCAGGCCTACTACCGCCAGTGGACCCCAGCCTACTCGCCGGGTTCCCATCGCCAGTACGCCAACCCCAGCATCGGGCTCTTTGGCTATCTGGCGGCGAGCAGCATGAAGCAGCCGTTCGATCGCCTGATGGAGCAGACGATCCTGCCGGGGCTTGGCCTGTACCATACCTACCTCACTGTGCCCGAGCAGGCCATGGGGCACTACGCCTACGGCTACTCGAAGGAGGACAAGCCGATCCGCGTCACTCCCGGCATGCTGGCGGACGAGGCCTACGGCATCAAGACCAGCTCGGCGGATCTGCTGCGCTTTGTGAAGGCGAACATCAGCGGGGTGGATAATGCGGCCATGCAGCAGGCCATCGACCTGACTCACCAGGGCCAGTATGCGGTGGGGGAGATGACCCAGGGACTGGGCTGGGAGCGTTACGCCTATCCCGTCAGCGAGCAGACGCTGCTGGCGGGCAACTCCCCGGCGATGATTTACAATGCCAACCCGGCGGCGCCCGCGCCCGCTGCGGCAGGGCACCCTGTGCTCTTCAACAAGACCGGCTCGACCAACGGCTTCGGGGCCTATGTGGCTTTCGTGCCGGCCAAAGGGATCGGCATCGTCATGCTGGCCAATCGCAACTACCCCAACGAGGCGCGCATCAAGGCGGCTCACGCCATCCTGACGCAACTGGCCAGGTAATGGTGCGCCGTCGCTGAGCCTTGAGGGCACGCCGCATCGCGGCGTGCCCGTTACCTCGGACCCGCCCCCTCAAGGGCGACCTGGCAGGGGGCGGGTCGATGAACATGCCAGTCCGGACCTCTCCTGCGGGAGATGTCCGGATTGGCATCCACCGAGTGCCATCTCGTCACTAGGCCCCGGCAGGCCGCCCGCTCTATAGTGCCCGGCATCTTCCTCTGCTTTTGCAGGATTGAGTTGTCAATCTCGCTGACAGCGCACCTGTGATGGTGAAACCTGCTGCTATGGAGCCTTCATGGGTATGTTTCTGCTGTGTACTTTTCTGATGATCATCCTCTATCCCCTCGGGATCGATCTCTATCTGGTGGCCGTGCCCCGCATTGCGCAAACCCTGCAGGGGAGCGAGGCGCAGATCCACACCGCTTTTTCCATCTATCTGCTGGGCATGGCGGCTACCGTGCTGCCGGGGGGCATGCTGGCGGATCGCCATGGCAGGCGCCCCGTGGTACTGGGGGGCACCCTCATCTTCGTGGTCGCCTCCCTGGTGGCGGGGGAGGCGACCGGCATCGCCCAGTTTTATCTGGGGCGTTTCTGGCAAGGGGTGGGCGCTGGAGCGCTCTACATCATGACCTTCACCGTGCTGCGGGATGTGCTGAGCCAGGCGCGCCTCGCGATGGCCCTCTCCCTCATCAACGGCGTGATCTGCATCATTCCGGTGCTGGCTCCCGTACTCGGTTATCTCATCCTGTCGCACTTCGAGTGGCGCGGCATCTTCGTGGGCATGGCGCTGGTGGCTGCCATCAGTGCCCTGGTCAACCTGCGACTGCTCAAGGAGACCCGCCCCGCCCGCCAGCCTGCGGGGGCATCGCCGCTGGCCCTGCTGGGCATGGCCCCCTTCATGCTGCGCGCCTTGCTGACCAGCGCCAGCGTGACCGCCATCCTGGTCTATGTGAGCGTCTCGCCCCTCGTCCTGATGACCACGTTCGGCCTGTCTCCCGAGCAGTACACCCGGCTGATGATGGCGATGGCCGGGGTGAGCATGTCCGCTTCCTTCCTGACCCCCTTGCTGCTGCGCTGGCTCGGCAAGGCAAGGGTGCTGGCGCTCTCCCACCTCGCCTACCTGCTGGCCTTGCTCGCCCTGCTGTGCAGCAGCGGGCCCGAAGGCGGCCTGTCCTGGCTGCTGGCGGGGTTTGCCCTGGTCTGCATCGGGTTTTCCTGCGGGTTCGGGGTGGCGATGGGGGAGGCGCTGGATGTGTGCGGGGATCAGGTGGCATCGGCCAGCGCCCTGCTCTGCATCATGCAGATAGGGTTGTCCGGGCTCTTCATCTGGGGGATGGGCCATCTGGGGATGCCTGCGTTCTGGATGCTGATCCTGGCACTCCTGCTGGCGCTGCTCGGTTACCTGGTGGTCAAGGTGCTGCTACCATGGCGTGCGGTACGGCGAGTACGGGCTCGGGGATAGGAGAGACGCGATGCGCAATCTGGGTGAACTCGATTTGAACCTGCTGGTGGTCTTCAGGCACCTGATGCAGGAGCGCAGCGTGGCGGGGGCGGCCAAGAAGCTGTGTGTCACCCCGTCGGCGGTGAGCAAGGCGCTTGGCAAGCTGCGGGACTGGTTCGGGGATCCCCTCTTCGTGCGCGTGCGCCAGGGCTTGCAGCCGACCAATCTCTCCCTGACCCTGGCGGAGGAGCTCAAGACCTGGTTCCAGCTCACCGAGAGCATCAGCACCCTCAACAGCGAGGCGATCCCCGAGGGGGCCCGCTTCAGTCTGGTGATGGAGTCCCCCTTTGGCATCAGCTTCTTGAGTGAGCTGCCCACGACCATCTACCAGAAGTACCCCCACTCCGTGGTCAGAATGTTGGGCTGGGATCACCACTCCCTCAACGACATCGTCAACGGGGAGGCGGATCTCGGCTTCTGCGCCCGGGAGACCCACGGCCGCTCCCATGCCAGGGTCAACCGGCTGCCCTATTACATCGATCACGAGGTGCTGTTCTGCGATCGTCCCGTGGTGTTCCTGCGCAAGGATCACCCCTTGCTCGGGCAGACGTGGTCGCTGACCCGCTTTCTGGCCTGCCCCCAGGTGAGCGTGGTGTGGGAGGCCAGCGACAGCTGGGCACTGGACGATCTGCTGGAGGACGAAGGCCACAGGCGGCAGGTGCCCATCATGGTGGCGAGCTTCGAGCAGGCGCTGCATATCGCCGCCCAAAAGAGCCACGAGCTGATCGCCGTGGTGCCTTCATATTGCGCGGACTATGCCGCCAGACATCACCCCGACCTCATCCCCATGCCGTTGCCGCTGGAAGAGTCTCTCTATGCCCAGCTGGAGATCGCCTTCATCCTGCTGTGGCACAAGCGCCACAATCAGGATGCCAAGGTGATGTGGTTGCGGGGGGAGATCCGGCGGCTCTATGGCCTGGCCGCGGCGGGGATGACGCGTTTTGCCTGGGGCGGGCCCATGGAGAGCGGGGCGGCGAAAGAGAAGCAAGGGGGAGGAGGCTCCCCGGTTTAGTCGTACTGCTCTTCCATCCAGGCTTCGACGATGAGCTGGGCGGAGACGCCGTCCACGCTCCCCTTGTCCAGCGCCTTGTAGCCGCCACGTTCAAACAGGCGGGCGCGGGCATCCGTGGTGGTGAGCCGCTCGTCCTTGAACTCCACCGGCTTGCCGAAGCGGCCGTGCAGGCGATTGCCGAACTTGCGAGCTCGCACCGTGATCTCTTGGTCCGTGCCATCCATGTTGAGGGGCAGACCGACGATCAGCAGATCCGGTTGCCACTCCTTGAACAGCTTCTCTATCTCGTCCCAGTTGGGGATGCCGTCGTTGGCCTTGAGGGAGCGAAGGGGGCGGGCGCTGCCCGTGAGCTCCTGGCCGATGGCGACACCGATGCTCTTGGTGCCGTAGTCAAAGCCCATGATGCTGCGTGATGACATGGGGTCTCCTCGAAATGGATGGATAAATGAAGGGGGAAGCCCCCTCCCTGTCTCCCCCTGCTCGTGGGGGGAGAGCGTGCCGTCTCCCCCGGAGGGGAGGTCCGGGGTGTCAGCTATGGCCCACCTGGCTGGAGAGGTGCAGGGGGTTGACCCCAATGCTCGCGGCGGCTTGCTGCCAGCGCAGGTGGATGGGGGTATCGAAGACCAGCTTGGGATTGGGGGGGATCACCAGCCAGGCGCCATCCACCAGCTCCTGCTCGAGCTGGCCTGCACTCCAGCCGGCGTAACCGAGCGCCACCAGCCAGTGGTCCGGCGCCTCGTCGGTGCCCAGGGTCTCCAGGATGTCCTTGGAGGTGGTGACCATCATCTCGTCGCTCACCTGCAGGGTGGAGTTGAAGCCCGGGCGGAAGCTGTGCAACACGAAGCCGCGATCCCCGTGCACCGGCCCCCCCTGCAACACCGGCTGTTTCATCTCGGCGGTGGCGGGGGGATTGAGGTTGAGCTTGGTCAGCATGGCGTCCAGGGACATGTCGACCGGAATGTTGACCACCAGTCCCATGGCGCCTTCGCTGCTGTGTTCGCACAGATAGACCAGGGAGCGCTGGAAATAGGCGTCCGTGAGGCTCGGCATGGCGAGCAGAAAGTGATTTTGCAGTGTTTGCATGGAGCGTATGTATCTCTTAGCGTGCAAAGGTATTTGGGGTGATTATGGCAGTTGATGGCGGCGGGCAAAACCGCTTTTTGCCGGCAGTCAAAGGGGCCTTCACGGCCCCTTGTGTGTGTGTCCTCGCGGCGGCAACGGGTCGCTGGGCAAGGGGTCAGCGGCCCAGCCGGCGCTCGATGGCGTCCATCAGCATGCCGGTAATGGAGACGTCGAAGGCCGCCTCAATCTCGCGGATGCAGGTCGGGCTGGTGACGTTAATCTCGGTCAGGCGATCGCCGATGATGTCGAGGCCGACGAAGATGAGCCCCTTCTCTTTCAGGGTCGGGCCTACCGCGCGGGCGATGGCCCAGTCCGCGTCACTCAAGGGGCGGGCCTCACCACGGCCGCCGGCCGCCAGGTTGCCACGGGTCTCACCTTGGGCCGGAATGCGGGCCAGGCAGTAAGGTACCGGCTCACCGTCCACCACCAGCACCCGTTTGTCGCCATCCTTGATGGCGGGCAGATAGGTCTGCGCCATGCAGTACTGGCTGCCGTGAGAGGTTAATGTCTCGATGATGACGCCGACGTTGGCGTCATCCTCCTTCATGCGGAAGATGGAGGCGCCGCCCATGCCGTCGAGCGGCTTGAGGATGACGTCCTTGTGCTGGGCGTGGAAGGCACGCAGCTTGTCTGCTCTGCGAGTGACGAGCGTGGTCGGGGTGTGCTCGGCAAACCAAGCGGTGTAGAGCTTCTCGTTGGCGTCGCGCAGGCTCTGGGGCTTGTTGACGATGAGGCAACCCTCATCCTCGGCCCGTTCCAGCATGTAGGTGGCGTAGATGAACTCGGTGTCGAAGGGGGGATCCTTGCGCATCAGGATCACATCCAGGCTGGAGAGCGGCTGATCCACCACCTCGCCCAGCGTGTACCAGTCGGCATAGTCATATTTGACGGTGAGCGGACGCATGGTACCGAAGGCGCGACCGGCCTCCATGTAGAGATCCTTCATCTCCAGATAGAACAGCTCGTAGCCGCGCTTTTGCGCCTCTTCGAGCATGGCGAAGCTGGAGTCCTTCTTGATGTTGATGGCCGAGATGGGGTCCATCACGATGCCGAGTTTAATGGTCATCCGAGTTTCCTTCCTAATGGCTCGATTGGATGTGATGACCCCCTCCCTGCCTCCCCCTTCACAAGGGGGAGGGGCCTGTTGCTCCCTCCCCTGCGAAGGGGAGGGCCGGGGTGGGGTCGGCTGTCAGGCCAGATCGCCAAAGCGGCACTGAAGCGCAGTAATTGCCGTCAGGGCGGCGGTTTCGGTGCGCAGCACCCGCGGCCCCAGCAGCATCTCCTTGAAATCTTCCTGCACGGTACGGGCGATCTCGTCGCTGGACAAGCCCCCTTCCGGGCCGATCAGCAGGCGCACGCCGTGCTCGGGGATGGGCAGGGTGTTGATGCTGTAAGGGGCGCGCGGGTGCAGGTTGAGCTTGAGCTCCTGGGTCTCTTCCGCCAGCCAGGCGTCGAGCTCCATCGGCATGCGCACCTCGGGCACGGTATTGCGACCGCACTGCTCGCAGGCGCTGATCACCACTTTTTGCCACTGTTCGCGTTTTTTCTCCAGCCGATCGGCGGGCAGCTTGACGCCGCAGCGCTCGGAGAAGAGGGGCGTGATACAGGTGACGCCGAGCTCCACGGATTTCTGGATGGTGAAGTCCATCTTGTCGCCGCGGCTGATCACCTGACCCAGGTGGATGGCCAGCGGTGACTCCACCGAGCGGGTCTCGCAACTGTCGATGGTCACCTCAACGGACTTCTTGCCCACACTGGTGATGGTGGCGGGGTACTGGTGGCCGTCGCCGTTGAACAGCTCGAGCTGCTGGCCCGGCTGCATGCGCAGCACGCGGCCGATGTGATTGGCACCGTCTTCCGACAGGGCGAGGGTCTGGCCCACCTGCAGGCTGGCCGGTTCATAGATACGTGGAATGCGCATGGCAGATAGTCAGTCTCTTGCTTGGAAACCCTTCAATACCCTACTGCACGGCGGCGAGCAAGGCTCGCGAGACAGAGAGTGAAGGGATTCAGGAGGAGGGGGACGCTCCCCCTCCCTGGTCAAATGGGGTTATTGGCACTGCTTTTCAATGAAGGGATTGGTATTGCCCTGCAGCTTGCCGATACGGCGGTTGCGCTCGCACTCCCAGCGATCAGCCGGATACTGCCTGTCCCAGGCTTCGTAAAGCTTGCGCTGCTGGGCCGCCAGACGCAGTCCGTACTGCTGGCTCATGTAGAGGTAGGCGCGGGCGATCTGGCCACGCACCGGCCCCTTGGGTGGCTGCACCTGGCGCTCCTTGAAGTCCACCAGCATCTGGCACTTGCCGTACTGGTTCGGTTTGCCGTTCCAGTCGCTGAAGCGGAAGTTCGCCCGATCGCCGTTCACCTCGCCGATGGCGGGGAAGAGGTTGTGCATGTCTCCCTCCATCCTGTTGAACTCGTCGCTCTTGCCGCAATTCTTGCGACCCCCGTCCTGCCAGCACTGGAGCTGGTGGCCGAACTCCCAGGCGGGCACCACGTGCTCCCATTCGATGCGGGAGGCCCGCTCGGCCTGTTTGCGCGGCAGGTAGCCGCAGCTCTCCCAGTCGGGGGCCATCTTCTTGCCGCTGAACTTGATGTTGCAGCCGCAGTAGAAGGTGACGGGGTGGCTCTGGTAGAGCTTGTTCAGATCCTGCTTGGCGGCGCGAAAGGTCTGGATGTTGTCGGCATGGGCCGGGGCGCTGACCAGCAGGGCCAGGCAGAGGGAGAGCAGAGGGCGAAACATGAATATCCTTGGCAATGAGACAGTTGAATGAAGTAAGCGCGCACCCTATCACAGGAGCGCGACACGGGGTGACTCAATCCGCCGTCGTGTCGCGCTGCCACACCAGGGGCTGGCGACAGCGGCGGCAGTGATAGCGGGCCTCGCCGCGCATCACCTTGTTGTGGCGGCGCACCGAGAGGGGATGCTGCTGGCAGGCGCAGGCATACACGAAGGTGCGCTGGGCCAGCACCCCCAGATCGAAGCTGTGGGTGGTGCTGGGTTCGAGGCCGAACAGCTCCCGCATCACCGACTGCCACTGGCGGCCATGGGGCAGTACTCGGCTCTTGCCGCGCCCCTCTCCCCAGAGCGCATAGACCAGCAGGTGCGCCACCTCGTGGGGCACCACTTCCCTGAGAAACGCCTGCTGATTGGCCTGATAGAGCGCCGGGTTGAAGCGCAGCTCCCAGGTTTGCAGCCGCGCAGACCCTGCCGCCCGGCCCCGCATGTTGCAATGGACTTGCGGGCGGGGAAAGGTGCGGCCAAGGCGCGTTTCGGCCTGCACAAAGCAGGCCTCGACGCGTGCGAGCAGCGTCTCGATGAGGGCGGGGTCAGGCCGGGTGGCAGTGGCAGGCATGGGATCCTCGGGACGGACACAAAAGCAAAAGGGGAGCCAGGCTCCCCTTTTATCACAACCTCGAGCCTTACAGGCCAGCGGCAGCGCGCAGCAGCTCGGCCTTGTCGGTCTTCTCCCAGGGGAACTCGTCGCGGCCGAAGTGGCCGTAAGCGGCGGTTGCCTGGTAGATCGGGCGCTTCAGATCCAGCATCTCGATGAGGCCATAGGGGCGCAGCTCGAAGAACTCGCGCACCAGCTTGACCAGCAGGGCTTCGGCCACCTTGCCGGTACCGAAGGTTTCGACGCTGATGGAGGTGGGCTCGGCCACGCCGATGGCGTAGGAGACCTGCACTTCACAGCGATCCGCGAGACCTGCGGCCACGATGTTCTTGGCCACGTAGCGGGCGGCGTAGGCGGCAGAGCGGTCCACCTTGGACGGATCCTTGCCGGAGAAGGCGCCACCACCGTGACGGGCCATGCCGCCGTAGGTGTCGACGATGATCTTGCGACCGGTCAGACCGCAGTCACCCATGGGGCCGCCGATGACGAAACGACCGGTCGGGTTGATGAAGTACTTGGTGTCCTTGTTGATCCACTCGGCGGGCAGCACCGGCTTGATGATCTCTTCGCGCACCGCTTCCACCAGATCGCTGTGGCTGATGGAGTCGCAATGCTGGGTAGAGAGCACCACGGCATCGACACCCAGGATCTTGCCTGCGTCGTCGTAGGCGAAGGTCAGCTGGCTCTTGGCGTCCGGACGCAGCCACGGCAGGGTGCCGTTCTTGCGCACTTCTGCCTGACGCTTCACCAGCAGGTGAGAGTAGGTGATGGGCGCGGGCATCAGCACGTCGGTTTCGTTGGTGGCGTAGCCGAACATCAGGCCCTGGTCACCGGCACCTTGCTCCAGCGGGTCGGTACGGTCGACGCCCTGGTTGATGTCCGGAGACTGTTTGCCGATGGCGTTCAGCACGGCGCAGGAGTCGGCGTCGAAGCCCATGTCGGAGTGGGTGTAACCAATCTCGCGCACGGTGTCGCGCACGATCTGTTCGATGTCGACCCAGGCAGAGGTGGTCACTTCGCCGGCTACCATCACCATGCCGGTCTTGACCAGGGTTTCGCAGGCGACGCGCGCCTTGGTGTCCTGCTGCAGGATGGCGTCCAGCACCGCATCGGAGATCTGGTCGGCGATTTTATCGGGATGGCCTTCGGAGACCGACTCGGAAGTAAACAGCTTTGCCATGTTTGGTTCTCGATTCGTAAGGGTTATCGCCTTGGCCATAACCGGATAATGACAGGATGACTGTAGAGGTATCTACATCTGGACGTCTATTTTAAATAGGTCATCCGGTGATTGCCAGCACTATTTGGGGGTGGAGCCGCCCGGGGCGGGATGGGGAAGGGATCCACCTCAATAGAGGTAAGGCAGGGGGCGGATTGAATCGTTTTCCCCGCCCAGAAAAGCGATTGTGCTCCCAAAGCCACTTTATTCGCCCAGATAATATTTGCACGCCGCGCCCCCTGCTGGGACAATAACGCGCCTTAATCTTGGCCATCAAATGAAGCAATCGCAGGAGATACAGATGCCTTCTCGTAAAGAGCTTGCCAATGCCATTCGTGCATTGAGTATGGATGCCGTTCAAAAAGCCAACTCCGGTCACCCGGGCGCCCCCATGGGAATGGCGGATATCGCTGAAGTGCTGTGGCGCAGCCACCTCAAACACAACCCGAACAACCCCAAGTGGGCCGACCGCGACCGTTTCATTCTCTCCAACGGCCACGGCTCCATGCTGCTGTACTCCCTGCTGCACCTCTCCGGTTATGACCTCTCCATCGACGATCTGAAAAACTTCCGCCAACTGCACTCTCGCACCCCGGGTCACCCGGAGTACGGTTATGCGCCGGGCGTTGAAACCACCACCGGCCCGCTGGGTCAGGGCATCACCAACGCCGTGGGCATGGCGATCGCCGAGAAGGCCATGGCCGAGCAGTTCAACCAGCCGGGTCACGACATCGTCGACCACTACACCTACGCCTTCATGGGCGATGGCTGCCTGATGGAAGGTATCTCCCACGAAGCCTGCTCCCTGGCCGGCACCCTGGGTCTGGGCAAGCTGATCGCGTTCTGGGATGACAACGGCATCTCCATCGATGGTCACGTAGAAGGCTGGTTCACCGACGACACTCCCAAGCGCTTCGAAGCCTACGGCTGGCACGTCATCCCGGCCGTTGACGGTCACAACCCGGAAGCCATCAACGCCGCCATCGAAGCCGCCAAGGCCGAGACCGGCAAGCCGACCCTGATCTGCTGCCGCACCATCATCGGCTACGGTTCCCCGAACAAGTCCGGCTCCCACGACTGCCACGGCGCACCGCTGGGCAACGACGAGATCGCCGCCGCCCGTGCCTTCCTGAAGTGGGACCACGCGCCGTTCGTCATCCCGTCCGACATCGCCGCCGAGTGGAACGGTCAGGAGAAGGGTGCCAAGCTCGAATCCGACTGGGCTGCCAAGTTCGCCGCCTATGAAGCCGCTCACCCGGCCCTGGCTGCCGAATTCAAGCGCCGCACCACTGGCGAGCTGCCGGCCAACTGGGCTGCTGAATCCGCCAAGATCATCGAAACCCTGCAGGCCAACCCGGCCAAGATCGCGACCCGTAAAGCGTCCCAGAACTCCCTGGAAGCCTTCGGCAAGCTGCTGCCGGAATTCATGGGCGGCTCCGCGGATCTCGCGCCGTCCAACCTGACCATGTGGTCCGGCTCCAAGTCCCTGACTCCCGAGAGCGCCGCAGGCAACTACATCCACTACGGCGTGCGCGAGTTCGGCATGTCCGCCATCATGAACGGCATCGCCCTGCACGGTGGTTTCATCCCCTACGGCGCCACCTTCCTGATGTTCATGGAGTACGCCCGCAACGCCCTGCGCATGGCCGCCCTGATGAAGCAGCGCGCCATCTTCGTCTACACCCACGACTCCATCGGTCTGGGTGAAGATGGTCCGACTCACCAGCCGGTGGAGCAGATCGCCTCCCTGCGTCTGACCCCGAACATGAGCACCTGGCGCCCGTGTGACCAGGTAGAGTCCGCCATCGCCTGGAAACACGCCATCGAGCGTACCGACGGCCCGACCTCCCTGATCTTCTCCCGTCAGAACCTGGCCCAGATGGACCGCACCGCCCAGCAACTGGCCGATGCCGCCAAGGGTGGTTACGTGCTGAAGGATTGCGCCGGTACCCCGGAACTGATCCTGATCGCCA
Source organism: Aeromonas sp. s10 (assembly GCF_040907975.1). Classification (NCBI taxonomy): domain Bacteria; kingdom Pseudomonadati; phylum Pseudomonadota; class Gammaproteobacteria; order Aeromonadales; family Aeromonadaceae; genus Aeromonas; species Aeromonas sp. s10. The sequence continues at coordinate 37,682 of NZ_JBFOCV010000026.1, forward strand.
CCGGTTCCGAAGTGGAACTGGCCGTTGCCGCCTATGAGCAGCTGACTGCCAAGGGCCGTGCCGTGCGCGTGGTCTCCATCCCGTCTACCGACGTGTTCGATGCCCAGTCCGCCGAGTACAAGGAGTCCGTCCTGCCGGCCGCCGTCACCAAGCGTGTGGCCATCGAAGCGGGCATCGCCGACTACTGGTACAAGTACGTCGGTTTCGGCGGCAAGATCATCGGCATGCGCACCTTCGGTGAGTCCGCCCCGGCCGAGCTGCTGTTCAAGGAATTCGGCTTTACCGTGGAAAACGTGGTTGCGACCGCTGAATCCCTGTAATCGCTGACCATTGAGCCTCTTTGGCTCAATAGCCGAAAAAATAAAACGCCCTCCATCGCAAGATGGGGGGCGTTTTTATTTCTTATGGGTTTGGCTCAGATTGATAGATTTTTAGTTGATTTACTGGGGTTTGTATTTAGATATTTTCATTAGAAGTGCCATCCGATATTCTACTAGATGATTAGTCTATAGGTATGAAACATACGACTGTTAGTATTATAAATGAGGTGGTAAATGGGTTATTACGATGTGCAGCAAGTCTGTTTGAAAGGGCATCAAATAACAGATCGTTATAATTACTCAACACAAAATAGAAAGAGGTTTTGCTCTGAGTGTGGCTCGGAAACGATTCATCAATGCCCTGCATGCCAATCACCGATCCCTGGTGACTACCATTCAGATGGACTTATGGTTATAGGTTTTTCGACTCCAATTCCATCTCATTGTGACAATTGTGGTGAGGCGTTTCCATGGACTAAGGATAAGACGTTATTGAACGAGCCCTTTTCTAGAGACTCTGAAGTTGACTCTTTGAAATTAGTAGAGCAGATATGTTCTAGGTTTCATTTGGTCTCAAAGCAGTTAAAATCTAGATACAACGACCGTGAAACTCTAGCTATTGAAGATGAGTACGATACACAAGATCTTCTTCATGCTCTTTTGCATTTATATTTTGATGACATAAGGTCTGAAGAGTGGACACCTAGCTACGCAGGCGGGTGTTCGAGAGTAGATTTTCTTTTAAAGCAAGAAAAAATAGTCATCGAAGTCAAGAAAACCCGCAAGACATTGAAGGCGAAAGATGTTGGAGAACAGCTCATCATTGACTCCAAGCGCTATAGAGCACATCCAGACTGTAAAAAGCTATTATGTTTTGTCTATGACCCAGAAGGTTGGGTTTCTAATCCAAGAGGATTGGAGAATGACTTAAATGAAAAAACAGATGATTTTGAAATTAAGGTTTTGATTGTTCCTAAAGGACATTAAAAATATGTTAATAGTTTATGGAGTAGATTAGCGAAGCGTAATCGGACGTTCGCGTTCTTTAAGAAGATGCCATAAAAATAATCCCCCCTCCTGTTAGATAAAAAGAGACCGGCATATAGCCGGTCTTTTTTTATTTCAACAAACTTTACACCTGCGGCGGGGTACTTTCCGCATTGGACATCACCGCATCCATCTGCACCAGGGCGCCGGCGGGCAGCTCGCTCACGCCAATCACGGTGCGGGCAGGCAGATAGCCCGGGAAATATTTGGCGTAGATGGCATCCACCTCCGCCAGATCCGCGATGTTGGCAAGCTGGATATTGACCTTGACGATATCGTCCATCACATGGCCGATGCTCTCGACGATGGTCTTGATATGGCCGAGGCACTGGGCGGTCTGCTCCTTGACGCAACCGGTCAGCACTTTGCCGGTGGTCATGTCGAGCGGCAAGTGGCCAGCGATATGGTTGTAGTGGGAGAAGGCGACGCTCTGGGTATGCAGCGGGCTGCGTGGCGCTTTGTCGGTATTGCGGGCACGGATCACCAGGTTGTGCCTGTCTTCCACCTGCTGGGGCGGGGTGCCGTCACCGTGGGAGATGACCGCATCCATCTGCACCCGGGCACCCAGCGGCAGGGCAGAGGCCGCGATCACGCTGCGGGCCGGCAGATAGGCGACGGCACGGGCGATGGCGGAGTCCGGGAAGAAGGTGGTGTAGACCTCGTTGACGGCGTCGAGATCCGCCAGATTGGTCAGATAGACAGTCACCTTGACGATGTCGTCGAAGGGCACGTCGATGCTCTCCAGCACGGTTTTGATATTGCGCAGGCACTGGGCCGCCTGTTCGCGAATGCCACCGTCAACCAGAGCGCCGGAGGCGGGGTCGAGGGGCAGCTGGGCACCGATATTGTTGTAATGGGAGAAGGCGACGCTCTGGCTGGAGAGCGGATCCTGCGGGGCGTGGTCGCTGTTTCGGGAGATCTTGAGCAGCGGGCAGGGAGCCTGGGGGAAGGTGCCTTCCCCGTTGGAGAGCAGGGCATCCATCTGCACCCTGGCGCCGAGCGGCAGACCGGCGACGGCGAGCACTGTGCGGGTCGGCAGCGAGTGGGGGAAGAATGCCCGATAGACGGCGTTGACGGCATCGAGGTCGGCGATGTCTGCGAGGAACAGGGTCACCTTCACCATGTCCTCCATGCCGTGGCCAATGCTCTGGACGATGGCCTGGATATTGGTGAGACATTGTCTGGCCTGCGCCTGGATATCCCCTGCGACCAGCGCGCCCGTGTTCGGATCGACGGGGAGCTGGGCGGCAATATTGTTGTAGTGAGAGAAAGCCACGCTCTGGGTATAGGGCCCCAGATCCTGAGGCGCATTGGGGGTATTTCTGGCGGATTTGATGATGGTACCACTCATGGCGATACTCCTTTTTCGTTTTTGATGTAGGGTCCGGGCCATATTGCTCTTCCCTGGCCGAATGCGGCACGCTGATGACTCGTGATATTGCGGCAACAGTTGCCCGTTCCCGCCGCAGGGCGACGGAGAAAAGGAGAACGATCATCACAGTGTCGAGCCCTGTTTCGATGCAGACAGCGCGTGCAACAGACAAGGGAGAGAAGTTGGCCTGGTGATTCAGACGGGAGAATTCTAGGGGGCGGTTATCCCGGGATGCAAACCGGGATCCTGTTTCTATGAAGTGGCTCAACAGAGTGAAATATATTCATTTTGCGATTCAATTCATGACGGGTATGGCAAATAAAGGTGATGATGATCCCGCTTTACCATGAAAGTGGAACCAGATAGCGCCATATTGTCGCGCATCAGGGTTACAGCCTGTGAATCCTCCGTTAATACTTTTGGCGACATTGCAGCTTATTCTCCCGGTTTTGCATAGCTATCTATTTATCGCTCTCTCGACGCCCTGTTCAGCGCCGCCAAAATATGCTGCGGTGAGCACACTGAAATAACATTCACCCTCTTTGCATGGCCACAGGTCATGACATAAATACGGGAGAAAGAGAGGGCGCTTTTTAGCCCCTGCAGGGGAGGCTGACATGGGCGGGTCACCGCGCCGCCTATGCCATATCTTTTCAGCGGCGCGAACGCAGCCCGCCAACAAGGCTCATACGCAAGGGGAGGGGGCCTTCCCCTTGCCTGGCCCGACTTGCCGCCCCCCGATGCATATCACTCCTGTCATGACCTTTCCTGTGAGGGGGCCCCGGAGTCCGCCCTGCTTTGCCGCCCTGACGTATCCCGCACTCCTTGCGATGCAGCCGGCTCATCTTCCCCGCACACCCTTATTTGTGCTCTTTATCATCAACTGCCGTTATTGCGACCTGGGTCGGGGTTTGGGTGGATTATTAACTGTATGATTAATAATGAAATCAGGGACCCTGCCGACGAGCAGCACGGATCGGCACTCATCTGCCCGGGAGTGGCACATGCGATCGCATCGCGATCCCCGTCATCTGACTTCGGAGGTTTTATGCTTGGATTCATTCTGGGTGACATGTACAGCCGCACCAGCGGGTTTCGGCCACCCCCCCGCCTAGGCAAGCACTTCCCCCTCGCCCCCGACTATCAACTGCGTGGTCGCACCGGCGCCGCCATCCTGACCATGGAGACCCTGCTCGATACCCCCTATCCCCAGAAGAAGTTCAGAGCCCTGATCTATGGCGCCTTTATCGAGCGCCAGCGTCGCCTCTTTGCCGAGCAGGTGGTCATCGGCCGGATGGAGGAGGGCCAGGACCTGGCGATCGCCATTGACCTCGCCTTTATCAGCACGGCGGTGCCCATCGGTCTGCTCGCCATCTCGGAGGAGATCGCGCTGCTGACCACCCCCCGTCCCACCCAGACCCATCCCCATCAGGCGGCCTTGAGCCAGGCGCTCGACTGCACCGCCATGCTGATGTTCTATGCCAAGGTCATTCGCCAGCGCAATGCAGTGCTTGAGCACATCGGCCACCAGTTCGGCTACAGACCGCAGGCCGGGTTGGTGGCCAGGGTGGGCCACGGCGGGGAAGATGACTATGCCGCCTTCATGGTCAATGTGATGACCTGCATCGCCCATTCTGGCTCCCTCAAAGAGGCGCTGGAGAATGGCGTCAGGATGGGCATGCACGAGCCCGCCTTCTTCTGTATCGTCGGCGCCCTGGCCTCGACCCTGTGGGGAGTCCCCAAACCCTGGGCCCATGAGATCTCTCGATTCATCCAGCGCCAGCATCCCCACTATCTCCAGATCCTGCTGCGGGGCGAAGCCAGGGTGGGCCGCAGACAGATCAACCTGGAGCCTCCCAAACCGCCGCTCTGTGCACCGGTCAAGCGCCAGGTAAACCGCTTCCTGAAGTGGGCCTTCTAGGGCCATGGGAGTGCTCTCGAGGTGCGGGCCCATGGTGCCATCCCATCGGCCCGCCCCTCCTGAGGGTCATCACGGGACTGTTATCTCACTGACCCCTGATCCCCCGGCTACCTTGCCCAAGAGGGGATGGCCAGAAAAGCCAACGGCTGCACGGGGGACAAGGGGTGGGTAGAAGGTGATCCACCTCGCCTTTTGATGTGAACGCCTTTTGATGTTTGGCGCCATACGATACCATGCGCAGCGTGTGTTCCTGTTGGGGGAGGCGCCGCCCATCGCTCCGTGGCTGGCCGCTGGTCCGTCATGATCACGGGATGCACAATCCGGGGCCGCCACGGCAACCCCTTATCGCCATAGCCAACAGGATGGAGTATCAGGATGGCCATTGCCATTGAACAGTCGGACAACACACTGAGGGTCAACAAGGATCGCTACGATCTGGGCCGCATCGTCGGCGTGCAGGTAAAAGCACTCGGCTGGATGGATCGGCTCAAGAAGAGCTTGTTGCTGGGAGTGGTCACCTCCAGTGTGCTCTTTTACTTCACCCCTTCCTACGAGCAGGCGGGCAACTGGCTCATCGTGCTCTTCCTGCCCCTGGTGGGTTTTCTGTCTGGCGCCCTGATGGGGCTGCTCTCCAGCACGAAATATGAGTTTTGCATCGAATTTTCCCACGCCGACGAGACGGGCGTGCAGTGGATCACCGCCGCCAGGAGTCGGCATGTCGCCGATTATGAGACCTTCAAGGCGCAGGCGGCCAGGTTGAAAGAGCGGCTCGGGTAGGGAGCACAGAGTGACGGGTCTGCGCCATCTGGCGCCAGGCACAACAACAAGCCCGATCAGGTGCACCTGTTCGGGCTTGTTCCATTAGAGGGAGGGCGCTCGGGGAGCGGTTCAGGCGGGATAGAGGGCGCCCAGCACCGCCGGGCGGCTCGCCCCGGTCACCGCAGGCAGGTTGCCCGGCTTTCGCTGGATAAAGCGCTGTGCCAGCCAGGCAAAGGCGGCCCCTTCCACCCAGTCCGGTGCAAGGCCGAGCTGGGCGGTGCTGGTCAGATGCCAGTCGGGCAGCAGGGCTGCCAGCTCCGCCAGCAGCGGGGCGTTGTGGGCGCCGCCGCCGCAGACAAACAGCTCGGGCCGGGTTGGCGCGTCACTGTGGGCGGGCAACTGGCAGGCGATGCTGTGGCAGGTGAGGGATTGCAGGGTACGCTGCACATCAGCGGGGGCGTATGCGCAGCCGTCCAGCTCGCCGTCGAGCCAGTCGAGGGTGAACATCTCACGCCCCGTGCTCTTGGGGGCGGGGGCGGCGAAGTAGGGGTGAGCCAGCAACTGCTCCAGCAGCGCAGGGATAAGCTTGCCGCTGGCGGCCCACTGGCCACCGGCATCATAGCTGCTACCGTGGGGCTGGTGGCGGCGATACCAGCCGTCGAGCAGGGTGTTGGCGGGGCCGGTATCGAAGCCATATACCCCTGAACCAGCCCCCCCGTCGGTCTGGCCGGGCAGCACCGAGATATTGGCAATGCCGCCGAGGTTCAGCACCACCCGCAGGGCGCCGGGGCGGGCAAAGAGCGCCTGATGGAAGGCGGGCACCAGGGGCGCCCCCTGACCGCCGAGGGCCATGTCCATGGTGCGAAAATCGGCCACCACGTCGATGCCGGTCAGCGCCGCCAGCAAGGCCGCGTTGCCGATCTGCAGGGTAAAGCCGAGCTGGGGGCGGTGGCGTATGGTCTGGCCGTGACTGCCGATGGCGCGAATCTCCTTGGGAGTCAGCGCCGCCTTCGCGAGCAGGGCCTGGGTGGCGGCGGCAAATTCGCGGGCCACCAGGTTGTCGGCGACCCCCATGCGGTCGATTTCGTTCTCCCCCGGGGTGCAAAGCTCATGCAGGGTGCGAGCCGTATCGGCAGGCCAGGGATGGCAGAGGGCCGCCTCGACCCGCAGTGCATCCCCCTCGATCTGCACCAGCACGGCGTCGATACCGTCCATGCTGGTACCGGACATCAAGCCTATATAGCGTTCCGTCATGACAACCCCCTTTCAATGATGCAGGGGAACGGTTCGATGCCATGCCCCGCTCTGGTACCGGACATCCAGCCTATATAGCGTTCCGTCATGACAACCCTCTTTCAATGATGCAGAGGAACGGTCTGATACCGTGTTCCACCTTGGTCGACAGCGGTCAGCTGTCGTCGCCGTTGCCCTTGTTTCTGGCCAGTTGCAGCTCGGGGCTGTCCAGCTTGGCCAGCTGGGGCATGGCCTGGGCCTTGAAGCTGGCCAGCGCCCGCCCGCTGAGAGACTCCGCCTGGGGCAGGTTGAGGGTGCGCGGGTTCTTGTGCACGCCGCCCACCACGAATTCATAGTGCAGGTGCGGGCCTGTGACCCGGCCGGTGCCGCCGAGCAGGCCGATGGTCTGGCCCTGCTTCACTCGCTGCCCCTTGTTGACGGTGCGCTTGGAGAGGTGCAGGTACTTGGTCACGTAGTTGCCCGCGTGCTTGATGAAGACGTAGTTGCCGTTGAACTGGTTGTAGCCGGCGGCCACCACGCTGCCGCCGCCCGCCGCCATGATGGGGGTGCCCACCGGCGCTACGTAGTCGATGCCGTTGTGGGGGCGCACCTTGCCGGTGACCGGGTGAAGGCGGCGCGGATTGAAGTTGGAGCTGATGTATTTGAAGTTGACCGGCGCGCGCAGGAAGCTCTTGCGCATCGCCTTGCCGTCCGGGGTGTAGTAGTTGCCATCCGTGTTCAGCACGGCACGGTAGATGGCCCCCTGGTTGATGAACTCGGCGGCCAGGATGTCGCCGGAGGCAACCCGCTCGTCATCCTGGTATTTGTCCTGGTAGACCACCCGGAAGCTGTCCCCCGGTTGCAGGTCCTGGGCAAAGTCGATGTCCCAGCCGAAGATGGCGGCGAGATCCATGATCTGGTCTTCCGTCATGCCCGCTTCGACGGCGGCGCCCCAGAAGCTGGAGCGGATCTCCCCCTGGGCCACCTGTTCGCGGGTGTCGAGCTCGATCTTCACCGGCCTGGCCACGAAGCCGTCATCCCGGCGGTTCACTTTGAGCGCCTGCTCCAGGCTGTGGGGGTAATAGAGGCTGTGCAGCTCGCCGCCCTTGGTGAGCTTGAAGGTGAGCTCCTGACCGGGTTTGAGCAGGCGCAGGGTATCCGTGCCCTCGAGCTGGTCGATGAGGTGCAGATCCGTGGTGCTGAGGCCCAGGCGCTGGAAGATGACCCCCATGTTGTCGCCGCTGCGCACCTTCACCTGTCTGGTGACATAGCGCGGTTTGGGCGGGGTGACGGGCTCGGCCCGTGCCAGCTGGGCCTCCTCGTCGACCTGCTGTTCGACGGCCAGTTCGTTGTCGTTGTCATCGACCCGGGTGGCGACTGCCTGTTCGCTCGGCCAGGCCGCCAGCATCATCACCATGATGCTCAGGATAAGCACCATCTTGCGGTGCCAGTGAGGGAGAGAGTTGAAGGCGTGCCAAAGGACCATGAGAAGCAGACAAAGTTGAACCCGGAAGAAGGTCGGAGTTTACCGCCTTTCCAATTGGCCCGCCATTCCAGTAATATGTCTGGCCCTGTGGAATCGTGATTGGAGAGTCAAAAAATGTCCCAGCTCGAGGTGGCGCTAGCCGAGATCAAGCGCGGAGCGGAAGAAATTCTGGTTGAAGAAGAACTGATCGCCAAGTTGAAGGAAGGGCGCCCCCTGCGCATCAAGCTGGGGATGGACCCGACCGCGCCGGACATCCACCTGGGTCATACCGTGATCCTCAACAAGCTGAAGACCTTCCAGGATCTGGGCCATGAAGTGATCCTGCTGATCGGTGACTTCACCGCCATGGTGGGTGACCCCTCCGGCAAGAACGCCACCCGTCCGCCGCTCTCCGAAGAGGCCATCAAGCACAACGCCCTCACCTATGCCGAGCAGGCGTTCAAGATCCTCGACCCGGCCAAGACCCGCATCGAGTACAACTCCACCTGGCTGAGTGAGCTGGGCGCGACCGGCATGATCAAGCTGGCGGCCAAGCAGACCGTGGCCCGCATGATGGAGCGCGACGACTTCAAGAAGCGCTACAGCAACGGCCAGTCCATCGCCATTCACGAATTCCTCTATCCGCTGCTGCAAGGCTATGACTCGGTCGCGCTGAAGGCGGACGTCGAGCTGGGCGGTACCGATCAGAAGTTCAACCTGCTGATGGGCCGCGAGCTGCAAAAAGATGCCGGCATGGCGACCCAGTGCGTGTTGATGATGCCGCTCTTGGTGGGCCTGGACGGCGTCAAGAAGATGTCCAAGTCCGCTGCCAACTACATCGGCGTACACGATGCCCCGGGGGAGATGTTCGGCAAGATCATGTCCATCACCGACGATCTGATGTGGAACTACTACGAACTGCTCTCCTTCCGTCCGCTCGCCGAGATTGAAGAGTTCAAGGCTGGTATCGCTGCCGGTACCCTCAACCCGCGCGATGTGAAGATCTGGCTGGCCAAAGAGATCATCGCCCGTTATCACGACGAGGCGGCGGCCGAAGCGGCCCACGAAGACTTCACCCAGCGCTTCTCCAAGAACGCCATTCCGGACGACATGCCGGAAGTCGAGCTGGCACTGGAAGGGGAAGGGCTGGCCATTGCCAACCTGCTCAAAGACGCCGGTCTGGTGGAGACTACCTCGGAAGCGCTGCGGATGATCAAGCAGGGCGCAGTCAAGGTGGACGGCGACAAGCTGGACGATGGCAAGGCGCTGATCGCTGCCGGCACCGCCGTCTATCAGGTCGGCAAGCGCAAGTTTGCCCGGGTGACCGTTAAGTAAGCGCGATCCGCTGATAGAAAGAAGGCCTCCATCATGGAGGCCTTTTTGTTGCGTGATTCCCAGGAGGCGCGGGCATCAGCCCTGCGTTTTCAGGAAGTTGCGATAGAGCATATAGAGGTGGGCCGAGCTCCAGCTGAAGTTGCTGGCCCCCTGCATGGCGCCGGTCTCCGGGTTGTAGTTCTCGCGGATGGGGCCGCTGCCCGCCAGCCCCTCGGCGTTGGCAAACAGCTTGTTGACCAGCAGCTGGGCGTCGTCGCGATAGCCGTAGTTCTCCAGCCCCTTCACCCCGAAGTAGAACTGATCCAGCCAGACCCGGCCGCGCCAGTAGATGTCGGGGTCGTAGGCCGGGTTGGTCAGCGCCGCCGTGCCGAGCGGCACCTTGGTGTTGAACTCCTGGGCATTGAGCATCACCTCGCGCACCCGCGCCGCCTTATCTTTGTCTGCCACCTCGGCCCAGAGCGGGCTCCATCCTTCCGGGCCGCGGCCGCGGGCGGTCAACAGCTTGCCGACGCAGCCGTTGGCGTCGGGCAGATCCCCCTGGGCTATCTGGCGGTCGTAATAGAAGCCGGAGGCCTCATCGAACAGGCAGCTGTTGATGTAATCGGCCAGCTGGGTTGCCCCTTCGCGGTAGCGGCTCGCCTCGTCCGGTTTGCCGAGGAGCTCGGCCATGTCGGCCAGGATGCGTTTCTCCTTGGCGAGGAAGGCGTTGAGCTCCACCGACTCCTGATCGATGGAGAAGCCGATGAGGCTGCCATCGTCCTGATGGTTTTCAAAGAAGAAGACGTTCCAGTCCTGGCGCGCCCTGGCCATGTCGCCGCCATAGGTCTTGTCGGCATAGCGCTTGAGCTGATCCGGCTCGATAAAGCCGAAGCGGGCGGCGTTGTCCATGCCGGATTCCCAGCCGGCCCCGTGTTGGGCGCCGATATCCATGTCGGCGTAGCCGCCAACGCTCAATACCTGCTGATAGAGCGCCATGCCGGCGCAGCCATACCAGCCATCTCCCTCATCGGTACAGCTCGACAGATCCAGCCCGGCCGGAGCCCCCGTCGGGTACTGCACCTTGAAGGTGATGTTGCCGAACTCGTCGTTGTGCTCGACGTGGCGGGTGGCGCCATATTCGATGATGCCGTTGCGGTTGTTGTCCCGCGCCCGATACCACCAGTCGTGATAGGCCTGGATCTTCGGATACATCTCGGCGATGAAGGCCTTGTCCTTGGTGGCGCAGTAGATCTCCCAGATGGCCCAGGCGGAGAGGGGCGGCTTGGTGTCCCGCTCGTTCCAGTTGCCGCCATCACCACCGCGATCGGCGAGCTTGTTGTAGAAGACGGCGTCGATCACCATGCCGGCATCCTGCGGACGGACCGGGTCATCGGCCTGGATCTGGTAGTCATACATGGCGCGCACGTTGTTCTTGGCTACCTCGGGGTTGAAGTGGGCCATGGCATAGGCGTGCTTCCAGCTGTCCCAGGCCCAGACCCCGTCGAACCAGCGGGCGGTGTTGGAGGGGGTCACCCCGTCGTGCAGGATGGCGCCGGCCGGTGAGCGCCAGTTGCCGTTGAGGGTCTCCATCGCCTTGACCGCGATGCGCCGCTCCGATTCCGGGATCCCCTGATTGGAGAGGCCGCGCGCCAGGTAATCCTCCCAGCGGCGGATGGCGTCGTCGAAATGGCTGGCGGGGTTGGCCAGCAGCGCCAGGCGGCTCTGCTCGAAACGACTCGCGTCAGCACTGCTGTGAACATAGCTCTGCAGGGTGTAGATATCCTGCTGGCCCTTGGCGGCCAGGGTGAGGCTGGCCTCGCTCACGTAGCCGAGCCCCTGCTCGTCGAGGGTGGTGCGACTGGGCAGGGTGCGATCGATGCGGTAGCTGGCGCTGCCGCTTTGCATGATGTTCCAGGTGCTGCGCAGTTTGCCGAACTGGAATGCCACGCCGCGCTCGGTCTGGCTGATGGTGCGGGTCCAGGCGGGGTACTGCTCGGCGACCGTCTTGTTGGCATCCCACTGGTTGAGCAGCTCCCCCTGCCAGTTGAGCTTGAGGGTGAGGGGGGCGTCAGTGTGGTTGATGAGGCGGGTGCGAACCAGCGCAGTGCGGGCATCGCCGTAGCGCAGCTCCAGCTCCAGGGTGAAGGGCTCGAATTCGAAGCGCTGCACCAGCGCCCCCGGGATGGCGTACAGCGCCTGCTTGCTGGCGCTGGTGAGCGGGAAGGCGCGGCCACTCTCGTCGCTCAGAGTCAGCTTGTCCAATTCGCTTGCGAAGAACAGGCTGTACTCCTCGGCGATGACCATGGGGCCGGTAAAGCCGCCCCATTCGCTGTCGCTGGCGGGCAGCAGGAAGCCGTGCCAGGCACCGAGATCGAGCAGCGGGTTGTATTTGAGGTTGGAGTAGCTGTCAAAGTCACGGAACTGGAGCGGGGTGCCGCTGCGGTCGATCACGTTCTGATACTGGTTCGCCAGGGTGGCGCTGGGGGCGGCCGGGCTGCTGGAGTCATTGCTGTTGCAGGCCGTGAGGCCGAACAGGGCGACGCTCAGGGTGATGGAAAGTAAATTTTTACGAAACATCTCTCGCTCCAATGGCAATTTTTGTAGGTTAAGGAAGGTGTTTTTTTAGTGTTTATTTTAGTGAAAGCGTTTTCGGGAGCCATTATAGGGCGATTCTGACGGGATTATTGGCGCTGTGTCACAGTGCTGGAGGGGCTGGTGTGAGCCGGATCACCCGGTTACACGAGGTTACATAGTCTTGTGTTTTAGTAATTATTTACTTTCGTGGTGGCAGTCAGCGAGAGAGAGGAGGGGCAGGTACGCAGGTATTGGTGGGGGGTCAGGCCGAACTCCTCCTTGAAGCGCGCGGCAAAGCGGCCGGGGGAGTCGTAGCCACAGGCGAGGGCGGTCTGAAGCGGCGTGAGCCCCTGTTGCAGCAGGGTGAGGGCGTGCCCCAGGCGTACCTGGGTCAGCACCTGGCGAAAGCTGCGTCCCTCGGCGGCCAGCTTGCGGACCAGGGAGGCGCGGCTCATGGCGAAGTGGGTCGCTACCGTCTCCAGCCGGTGATCAAGACCAGGCTCCACGCTGAGGTAACGGGCCAGCCGCTCCCCCAGGGTCATGGTGGTGGCAGGAAAGAGCAGGCCAAGGCCCCCCGCTGCCCTGAGCTCGCCATAAAACCCTTGCAGCAGCTGGGTCTGGGCCGTCTCGCAGAGCTGCCGCTGCGCCATGGTGGTGACGAGATCGAAGCAGAAGGCGAGGGCCGACGTCACCCTGATGGCCGGTGGCTTGAGGAGATCGAGGGTGCTCTCTGCCAGCCACTCGGCCGGTGGCGGGGCCAGCAGGGTGAGCGCCTGGGAGCGAAACGTGCCCTGCTCCGGCTGGTTGACGAAGGTGAGCCGGTGACCCGCCGGGATCAGCAGCCAGCTCTCCTTGTCAAAGGAGAGGCGTTGCTCCCGCCACCACAGCTGCTTGCGGCCCTGCTGCACCCAGATGAGGGTCGGCGCGTAGATGAGCACCCGGCGCAGGGGCTGCTGGCGGATCCCGAAGTAGTGATTCAGTTGCAGCAGGGGCGTGCTCATCGGGCGGGCTCCTAGGGGGTGGTGAAGGTGGCGGTCAGGGTGGCCTTGCCAAGGGCCAGGCTGTTGAGCATGTAGCCTACCATGGCGGGCGGGGTGTTGGCCTTCACCTCCAGCGCCTTGGGCAGGGCCCAGACGGTGAACTGGTAGCGGTGCATGCCGTGACCGGCGGGTGGGCAGGGGCCGCCATAACCCTGGGTACCGTAGTCGGTGCCAAGCTCCAGCCCCTGTTTGATCTTGCCGGAGGCATTGCTCGGCAGCTCGCTCTGGCTGGCCGGCAGGTTCACCACCAGCCAGTGCCACCAGCCGCTGCCGGTGGGGGCGTCCGGGTCATAGGCGGTGATGGCGACGCTCTGGGTGCCGGCGGGCAGGCTCTGCCAGCTCAACTGGGGGGAGCGGTTCTCGCCGCTGCAACCAAAGCCGTTGAAGCTGAAGACCTTGTCCATGGGTTCACCCTCGCGGATGTCGGTACTCTTGAGGGTCATGGCGCCGGCGGGCAGGGCCGCGAGGCAGAACAGGGGCAGCAGCGGGATAATGGGGGATCTCATGATGGGCACTCCTTTGTGTGAATATGGCATTCACTCTAAGGGGGCTGGCTCAAAACAGAGTGCCCGTATGGCTCAAATTATGCCATGGAGGCGGCTTTTGTGAGCTGTTCGGGGCTTTTGAGGGGCATAAAAAAACCGGCATCCTGGGATGCCGGTTTTTGGGAGAGGCGAGGGGCCTTAGCGCAGGATCATCTCGTCACGGCCCGGGCCGACGGAGACCATGGGCACCGGCACGCCCAGCAGGGCTTCGATGCGCAGCACATAGTTCTGGGCAGCCTTGGGCAGCTCGGCGAAGGTGCGGCAGGCGCTGATGTCTTCGCTCCAGCTCTCCATCTTCTCGTAGACGGGGGTGAGGGCGGCGGTCTGCGGCCAGATCGGGTTCTCGGTGTGGGCACCTTCGTAGGCCACGCAGATCTTCAGATCCGGCAGACCGGTCAGGCAGTCCAGCTTGGTCAGGGCCACTTCGGTAGCAGCCTGCAGCTCGACGCCGTTCTTGGTGGCAACGGCATCGAAGTAACCTACGTCACGAGGACGGCCAGTGGTGGCGCCGAACTCGTTGGTGATCTTGCGGAACTCGTCCTGGTTCTCCATGGCGGTCAGCAGGGTGCCGGTACCGACGGAGGAGCTGAAGGCCTTGGCCACGGCGATGACGCGCTCCGGGCGCAGGCCCGGCAGACCGCCACCGATGCCGGCGTAGGCGCCGGAAACGTGGGAGGAGGTGACCCAGGGGTATTCGCCGTAGATGAGATCACGGCCGGCACCCAGCTGGGCTTCGAACAGCAGGGTCTTGCCTTCGGCTTGCAGTGCCTTGAGGGGCATGCTGACGTTGCAGACGGCGTCCAGCCAGGGAGCGGACACTTCCAGCAGCCAGTCGGCCATCTCCTGGGCGGTCTGGGTGAATTCGAAGTCCGGATAGAGAGCCTTCATTTGCGGCAGTTTCCAGTCCAGCATGAACTGGATGCGCTCGACCAGCACGTCCGGCTGTTTCAGCCAGCCCACCAGGATCGCCTTTTTCATGACCCGATCACCGTAAGCCGGGGCGATGCCCTGACGGGTGGAGCCGTAGGCGCCGTCACCCAGGCGTTGCTCTTCCAGGGTGTCTTCCAGCGCGTGCAGCGGCAGGCAGAGGGTGGCACGGTCAGAGATGGCGAGCTTGGGCATGACGCCGGAGGCCTTGACCTCTTCCAGCTCGACGGTGAGCTTCTCGGGGCTGATCACCATGCCGGGGCCCAGCACGACCAGGCAATCCGGGTTGAAGACGCCGCTCGGCACCTGGTGCAGCTTGAAGGTGCCCAGATCGTTGACCACGGTGTGGCCGGCGTTGTTGCCGCCCTGGAAACGAATACTGGCGCCAGCCTGGCCTGCCAGATAATCGACGATGCGGCCTTTGCCTTCATCACCCCAGTTAGCACCTACGACTACGATAGACGACATGACTCTTTCTCCTAAGACGTTAGGCGTCCATCCTAGGAGCCCCGTGAGGATTAGAAAAATTAATTATCTTTATAATTCCGATAAGAAAGCCATATAATTCCGGTGCCATTATCGACACCGCGCTCCCTTGCGTGGTGCCCGTGCCCTGGCGGCGCTGGCCCTGCCACCGACCCGGGAGAAGAGGAACCCCATGCTGGACATTCACTGGCTGCACACCTTCGTCACCCTGGCCCGGTTGCAGCACTTCGGCCAGACGGCCACCGAACTGCACATGACGCAACCCAATGTGAGCCTGCACCTCAAGAACCTGGAGCAGGCGACCCGGGTCAAGCTGGTGGAGCGCAGCCCGTTTCGCCTGACCCAGGCGGGGGAGCGGCTGCTGCAAAGCGCCGAGCGCGCCATCAACGAGTTGCAGCTCTGCCAGTCCGATCTCAATGCCCTGAGCCAGTTGAGCCAGGGGACGCTCGCCATCGCCGCCAGCGACATCATCTCGCGCCTGCTGCTCATCCAGCCGTTCCAGCGCTTCAAGCAGGCCTTCCCCGGCATCGACCTCACCCTGTTCAACACCACCTCGGATCAGGCGGCGGATCTGGTGCGGGCGGGCAAGGCGGATCTGGGCTTCGTGATGGCACAAAAGCGCAGCGAGCCGCTCTTCTACACCGAGTTGCAGCAGGTGACCTGGTGTGCCCTGGGGCACGGCCTGGCCCGCTGGCAGGCGCGGGCCAACTCGGGGGAGAGCGATCCTCTGGACGAGCCGACCCTGATCCTGCTGGGGCACGACACCCGGACCCGGGCATTGATCGACCCCTCCCTGCCCCTGCTCGGTCTGCCGAGCTGCCGCATCATGGAAGTGGGGAGCGTGGATGCCCAGCTCGACTGGGCCGAGGCGGGCTTTGGCGTCGCCATCGTGCCGGATTTCTCCCTTCACCCCAGGCTCAAGCTGACCGCCCCGGTGACCCGGCTCACCGATTTTCCCGGTACCAGCCTGGGGTACGTGGTGCGCCAGAACCAGGTGCTGTCGCGGGCCATCAAGCAGCTGCTGCACTGGGTGGAGGAGGAGATCCAGAATCCGGCGCTGCTGCTGGCGCCGTGACAGGCCAGGCGCCCGTTCCCGATAACCAAGAGGCCACCCCCGGGGTGGCCTCTTGGTTGGTGTTCATTGCCCGGCGGGGGCTGTGGTCTCCACCGCGTGGCTGGGCGGGCTGGCCGGCATGGCCTCCGGTGATGGCGCCTCCAGCGGCGTTGCCGACGAGGCGGGCGCCTCAGGCGGTGTCAGGGGATGGCCTGGTGCCAGGGTTGCGCTGCCCGGTGTGGGCGGCTCGGTCAGTGCCGGGGCCTGGTTGGTGGAGGCCGCCCCCGAACTGGTTGAGAGGGTCGCGGCGGCCGGCTGCTCCGGCAAGGTGTCGGACCCCTCCAGTGGCGCGGTGCCTTCCAGGGGGCCTGTCCCATCGGTCGGTGTGGCCGCGCTGCTCGCCGGGGACAAGGTCGGCAAGGCACCCGATGTCGCCCCGGCACCGGATGCCGTGAGGGTGTCCGCCGGGAGGGTGGGCACGGCATCCAGCATGCCGGGATGGAGCAGGGCGATGCTACCCGCCTGCATGCCTTCCCAGGTGAGGGTGGTCAGTGCCGGATGCAGCCGGGTGAACTGCTTGAGCCGCTCGTTCAGCACGTCCCGCAGGGTGCGCACCTCGCTCTCGGGCAGACTGGCCAGCGCCACCAGTTCGGCGGTGACGGCGAAGGTATTGACGCCGCTTGTCTGCCCCGGATAGAGGTTGGCGCCGATGCGGCTGCGATCATAGTAGGGGTGCTGCTTGAGCAGCTTGTCCACCTGTTCCCCCTCGATGGGAATGAGGCGGGCCTGACAGCGGCCGGTGAGATCGCCGATGGCCTGATTGGGGTGACCGGCGACCACGAAGGCGGCATCCAGGGTGCCGTCACAGAGCCCCTCCAGCCGGTTGCCCGGGGAGATCACGGGCGGGCGGCTGAAGTCGGCGATCCGCCACCCCATGGCATCGAGCAGGGCCCGGCTGGTGACCCTGTCCCCGGAGTTGGGGGCGCCGACATCGACCCGCTTGCCCTTGATGTCGGCCAGGGTGGTGATGTTGCTGGTGGCGCTGGCAATCAGGGTCAGGGACTCCTTGTGGAGCCGCAACAGGCTGCGCAGCTGATCGTCCGGGGCCTGGCCCGCGAAGGGGCCGGTGCCGTGCACCGCATGGTAGAGCACATCCGACTGCATCAGGGCGAGCTGTACCTCCCCCTTGGCGAGGGCCGCCAGATTGGCGATGGAGCCCGAGGTACTCTGCACCGTGCAGTGCAGGCCGTGGCGGGCACTCTCCTCGTTGAGCAGGCGGCAGATGGCCCCCCCTGTCGGGTAGTAGACACCGTTGAGGGCTCCCGTGCCGATGGTGACATAGGCGGGGGAGGCGAAGAGGGAGGGCGCCAGCATGGCCGCGAGCCAGGGCAGGGCGGTACGTGACAGACGCAACAGGGCAGAGAAGGCGAATGGGCGCATAGTGGACCGAAACCGTGGCTGAACATGAGGAGGAGGCGGGCTCATCCGGTGATGAGCCTCATCTTATCCGTATCAGACGGGAAGCTGAACGGATTTTACCGCTTTTGCGCGCACCGGGCGGCCTGGGGCCGCCGCCCGGGACGGTTCGCTAGCGGGTCTGGAGAATGGCTTTCTCCATCCGGGCCAGGGCCTCGGTGAGACGGGCCCGGGTGCAACCAAAGTTGAGTCGCACGAACTGGCCGTTGCCGAACTGGGCTCCGGGGGAGAGACCCACGCCCGCCTGTTCGAAGAAGGCGACGGGATCGTCCAGGCCCAGGGCGCTCATGTCGATCCAGGCGAGGTAGGTGGCCTGGTTGCGGGCCAGCTTGACGCCGGGCCAGCGGACCACGGCCTGCTCGATCAGGGCCAGGTTGCCGGTCAGGTAGTCGAGCTGTTCATTCAGCCACTGCTCGCCCCCCTCATAGGCCGCCTCGGCCGCCACGAACCCCAGCAGATTGACGTCGGCGCTGATGCCGCGCATTGCCTGTTGCAGCTTGAGCCGCAGGCGGGCATTGGGGATCACGGCGAAGGAGCAGCACAGCCCCGCGATGTTGAAGGTCTTGCTCGGCGCCATCATCACCGCGGAGCGCTCGGCCGCCTCCGGGCTCAGGGCACCATAGGGGATGTGGCGGGCGTCCTTGTCCAGCAGCAGGTCGCAGTGGATTTCGTCGGAGCAGATCACCAGGTTGTGGCGCTCGGCGATGGCGTCGATGGCCAGCAGCTCTTCCCGGGTGAAGACGGTGCCACCCGGGTTGTGGGGGTTGCACAGCAGCAGCAGATCCGCCGAGGGGGCCTGACGCTCAAGCTCTTCGAGATCCAGCACCCAGCGGCCTTCTTCCTCCACCACGGGGACGGTGAGCAGGGGGCGGTCATTGAAGCCCGGTGCCTGCAGGAAGGGGTAGTAGACCGGCTTGGGGGTGATGATGCCGCGCCCGTGCTGGCTCCAGGCCTTGCAGGCGAGATTGAGGCCCGGCACCACCCCGGGCAGGAAGACGAGCCACTCGGTCTGGATGGTCCAGCCATAGCGCTGCTGCATGCGGGTCTTGATGAGTTCGATCAGCCGGGGAGAGGGGCGCGAATAGCCGAAGATGCCGTGGGCGACCCGTTTGGTAAGGGCCTCCAGTACGGCGGGGGGAGAGACGAAGTCGGTGTCTGCGACCCACATGGGCAGGACATCCTGACCCTTGTATTTGTCCCATTTCAGGCTCATGGTACCGCTGCGATCTATTTCCCGGTCAAAATCAAACATGTTAAATCCTTGTACTGGCGCTGGATGGGCTTCCAATGTACGGACTTGGACGCCCCCCCGCAACCCTTGAGGTGGCTGTTGATAATGACATAAAATAGCCGCCGCCATACGCCAAGCCCGCCCGCATCTGGCTCCTTTTTTTCTTCCATATCAATGGTATCTCTATGAGTTTGCTGTCTGTTGCCCGCAAGAGGCCGGATCCCGTCTCTCTCTCGTTTCTCGCCGTGACCTTCATGACCGGGGTGGCGGTGGCGCTGCAGGTGCCGACCTTGAGCCTGTTTCTGGCCGAGGAGGTGCAGGTGCGCCCCTTCCTGGTGGGGCTCTTCTACACGGTGAACGCGGTGATCGGCATCCTCATCAGCCAGTGGCTCGGCCACCGCTCCGACAACAAGGGGGATCGCAAGCAGCTGATCCTGCGCTGCTGCTTCGCCGGTATAGTGCTCTCCCTGCTGTTTGCCTGGAACCGGCAGTACTGGTTGCTGGTGAGCCTGGGGGTGCTGCTGGCGAGCCTGACCGCCACCGCCAGCCCGCAGCTGTTCGCCCTGGCGCGGGAATACGCCGACAGCCGCAACAAACAGGCCGACATGTTCAGCTCGGTGCTGCGGGCCCAGTTCTCCCTGGCCTGGGTGATTGGGCCGCCCATCGCCTTCGCGCTCGCCATCGGCTACGGCTTCAAGGTGATGTATCTGGCCTCGGCGCTGGCCTATGTCATCTGCGCCTTCGTGGTGTGGCGCTGGCTTCCCTCCCTGCCGCTGCCGGTGATGGACAGCGAGGTGGAGCGGGTGAGCAGCTGGCGGGATCCGTCGGTGCGGGCGCTCTTCATCGCCTCCACCCTGATGTGGACCTGCAACAGCATGTACCTCATCAACATGCCCCTCTACATCACCCGCGAGCTGGGGCTGGAGGAGAAGCTGGCCGGTTTGCTGATGGGCACGGCGGCGGCCCTGGAGATCCCCTTCATGCTGCTGGCGGGCTACTACACCCGGCGCTTCGGCAAGCGGCCCATGATGCTGCTGGCGGTGCTGGCCGGGGTCGGTTTCTATGGCGGTCTCGTGACCCTGTCGAGCCAGCATGCCCTCATTGCGCTGCAACTGCTCAATGCCATCTTCATCGGCATCGTGGCCGGCATCGGCATGTCCTATTTCCAGGACTTGATGCCGGGGCGCGCCGGAGTGGCGACCACGCTCTTTTCCAACAGCATCCGCACCGGCTCCATCATGGCGGGGGCCATCGCGGGGACGGTGGCGGAGCTCTGGAGCTTCCACGGGGTCTTCATGGTGGCGGCGGCCCTGGCGCTGATGGCGCTGGCCGCCTGCTGGCGGGTCCCCAACGTATAGGGGATGCAAAAGGGAGCCGATGCCCGGATGAGCGGGCACCAGTGCCCCGGTCGTGCGGGGAAGAAGCGGCCTTACCTGGGGTTCTCTCCCTGGTATTCGATGCGCAGGCAGCGCAGCAGCAGCTCGGCCGCCGGCCCCAGCGCCTCCACCGAGGGGGTGAGCAGGTAGGTGTAGAGATAGCGCTCGTTGCCGCCGGTGAGATCGAGCTGCACCAGCGAGCCTTCGGTGAGCTCCTCCTGCACCAGATGGCGGGGCACCCAGGCGTAACCCATGCCAAGGCGCACCATGTTGAGCACCTCATGATAGTGGGTCGCCTTCCAGCCGGTGTCGTCCGCATCGTTCCAGTCCACCGAGCGGTGGATGGGGGGATGCAGGCTTATCTGGTTGTGGCTGGCCAGCACCTCGGCAGTGATGGGCTCTCCCTGCTCCGCAAGGGGGTGGCCCGCTGCGCACAGAGGAAGCAGACAGACTTCGTCCAGCGGCAGGCCGGTGCGATCCTGGGGCAGGTGCTCGGAGAGCATCAGATCTCCTGCCTGCAGCGCATTGAAGTGGCAGTGGATCCGCTCATGCAGGTTGATGCGGCAACCGCGGCTGCGGGGATAGAAGTGGGCCAGCGCCCGGTAGAGGCGCTCCCGCGGCTGCACCACGGACACATAGAGGTTGATCTGCGGCTCCCACTGCCGCTCCAGGTTGTTGGCCAGGTTCTCCAGCTCTTCCACCTGCTGGCTGAGCTGGCGCGCCCGCTTGAGGAAGATCTCCCCCGCCGGCGTCAGCACCGCCTTGCGCCCCCGCACCTCCAGCAGGGCCACCCCCAGACTCTGTTGCAGCTTGGCAACCGCATGATTGAGGGAGGATTGGCTCTTGTTCAGCGCCTCGGCAGCCTGGGCATAACCGCCGCAGTCCACCACCGCCTGAAAGATCCGCCATTGCTCAAACGTGCTCTTGGGACGAAACATAGTGCAACCTGTCTGGGGCCGATGGGATTCAACAGGGCGCGCCTTGGCACCCCCTCTTCACTGTAATCCCATCCGGTTGATTTGTTGATTTATTTGGGCTGGGCCACGAAGGTCTTGCCGCTCTGGCCCTGACTGTCACGCCCCATCAGGTAGAGATAGAGGGGCATCAGATCGGCCGGGGTCTTGAGGGTTTGCGGATCTTCCGCCGGGAAGGCGCTGGCCCGCATCCTGGTGCGGGTGCCGCCCGGGTTGAGGGTGTTGACCCGCACCCTGGTGTTCTCCAGCTCGTCCGCCAGCACCTCCATCATGCCTTCGACGGCGAACTTGGAAATGGCATAAGTGCCCCAGTAGGCGCGCCCCTTGCGGCCCACGCTGGAGGAGGTGTAGACGATGGACGCCTCGCCGTGCTCCTTGGCGGTCTGGCGAATAAGGGGCAGCAGCGCCTGGGTCAGCAGGAATTCGGATTTGACGTTGACCTGCATCACCTCGTCCCACTCCTGCTCCTGAATGTGTTCGAACGGCGACAGGGTGCCGAGCAGCCCGGCGTTGAACAGCACGCCGTCGAGGCGGCCGAACTGCTGGGCGAAGGTCTCCGCCATGCCGCGGTAGTGGGCGGCAGTAGCCCCTTTCAAGTCCACCGGCACGATGGCGGGCAGGGGGTGACCGGCCGCTTCAATCTGGTCGTAGACCGTCTCCAGCTTGGCACTGGTACGCCCGAGCAGGATCACGGTGGCGCCGTGGGCCGCATAGGTGAGGGCCGCTTCGCGGCCGATGCCGTCACCGGCACCCGTCACCAGAATGACCTTGTCCTTGAGCAGATCACGGGGGGCCTGATAGTCGAGCATGTGGACTCCTGTTAACAATGCCTGGCGGCTTGGCGCAACGAATCGAGTGGGCAAGTGTACTGACCCGGCCCGGCAGTTGACCAGTATGAGACGGCAAAAATGTGAATAAAACAGGGCGATAGCGTCGATCCCTCCGTCCTTGGCACGGGAGATGGCAGAGTTTTTGCGCGAGGGGGGCAAACTCCTTACTATGTGAAAAAACCGAACATAGCGCGGAGCATCAAGTGGCATTTTTGACCGAATACGGCCTGTTTCTGGCCAAGACCCTCACCTTCCTGCTGGCCATCGGCGCCGTCATCCTGATGGTGGCGAGCAGCCGCCAGCCCAAATCCCGCAAGGGGGAGCTGGTGGTGACCGATCTCTCCGGCGAGCTGGAGCAGGGGCGCCATCAACTGCAGGCAGCCCTGGCGGGCAAGGCCGAGCGCAAGCAGATGGAGAAGACCCGCAAGGCCGAGCACAAGGCCAAAGCCAAGAGAGAGGATGAGCGCAGCCGGCTGTTCGTCATCGACTTCAACGGCAGCATGGATGCCAAGGAAGTGGCCTCCCTGCGGGAAGAGGTGGGTGCCGTGATAGGCGTGGCCCGGCCCGGGGACGAGGTGCTGCTGCGCCTCGAATCCGGCGGCGGTGTGGTGCATGGCTACGGCCTGGCCGCCTCCCAGTTGCAGCGGCTGCGGGACAAGGACATCACGCTGACCGTGGCCATCGACAAGGTGGCGGCGAGCGGTGGCTACATGATGGCCTGCGTCGCGGACAAGATCCTGGCGGCGCCGTTCGCCATCGTCGGCTCCATCGGGGTGATTGCCCAGATGCCGAACTTCAACAAGCTGCTCAAGAAGCACGACATCGAATTCGAGATGCACACCGCAGGCCAGTACAAGCGCACCATCACCATGTTCGGCGAGAACGACGATCTGGGGCGGGAGAAGTTTCGCGAGGAGCTGGGGGCCATCCACGAACAGTTCAAGGCCTTCGTGGCCGAGCACAGACCCGGTCTCGACATCGACAAGGTGACCACCGGTGAGCATTGGCTGGCGAGCCAGGCCAAGCAGCTCGGACTGGTGGATGCGCTTTGCACCAGCGATGACTACCTGCTGGCCCAGGCCAGCCATCACAAGGTGGTCGGCATCCGCTACAGCAAACCAAGGAGCCTGACCCAGAAGCTTGGCAAGCAGGCGGCACTGGGGCTGGAGGGGGCCCTCGGCCGCCTGTGGCAGCAGAGCACCTGGCGCTGAGAACCTGTTTCGAGCTTACTGCGAGGTCGTGATCAAGGCTCATGTGCTGCTCGGAATCCTCATGTGTATCTACACACTCCGGTTCCTGCGCTGCTCTTCACCTTGCTGACGATCTCTCGCTACAGCTCGTGAACAGGTTTTATAGCTCAGTGCAAAGGACTAAAAAGAGAGCCGGGCATTGCCCGGCTCTCTTTTTTTATTGCGTCGGCTCTGCAGGCCGATGGCGCACCTCAGCGTTGGAAGGGGTAGACGGAACCCAGTTTCAGGATCTGGGTCAGCTCGTCCAGGGCGGTGCGGGTCTCCAGCACCAGGGAGGGGTCGCGCAGATCGTCCAGCGCCAGGCTGTCGCGATAGTGCTTCTCGACCCACTGATCCAGGCGGGCAAACTGGCTGTCGGTGATGAGGCAGGCCGGGTTGACCGCGGCGAGCTCGGTGTCGTTCATGGCGACCCGCAGGCGCAGACAGGCGGGGCCGCCGCCGTTTCTCATGCTCTGCTTCACGTCCATGTAGTGGACGTCCTTGATGGGGGTGCCCTGGGTCACCAGCCTGGCCAGATAGGCGGACACCGCCGGGTTGTCGCGGCATTCGGTGGGGGCGATGATCGCCATCTCGCCGGATGGCAGGGTGAGGATCTGGGTGTTGAACAGGTAGGATTTCACTGCATCCTGCACCGACACTTCGCTGGTCGGCACTTCGATGAAGTGCAGTTCCCCGTCGCCGAACTTGGTACGCACCTCGGCCAGCGCAGCCTCGGTATGGAGGAACGCCTGCTGGTGGAAGAAGAGCACGTTCTGGTTGCCCACCGCGATGACATCGTTGTGGAACACCCCCTGATCGATCACGTCCGGGTTCTGCTGAATGAAGACCGCACTCTCATCCCCCAGGCCATGCAGGCGGGCGATGGCCTGGCTCGCTTCCAGGGTCTGGCGGGCCGGATAGCGTTTGGGGGCGGGCTGGGAGACGTCGAAGGCGCTGCGGCCATAGACGAACAGCTCGACCCCCGCTTCGCCATAGGCGCGGCACAGCCGGGTGTGGTTGGCGGCGCCTTCGTCACCGAAGTGGTCGTTCTCCGGCAGATGCTGGTGGTGATAGAAGTGGCGATCGTTGTTGAACACGGCCCGCAGGATGCGCCCGGTCACCTCGGGCTCCAGGGAGCGGTGGAACTTGTTGGTCAGGTTGGCGGGGGTGAAGTGGATGCGGCCATCCTGGGTGTCGGCGCTCGGGGAGACGGTGGCGGCGTTGGCGGTCCACATGCTGGAGGCCGAATAGCAGGCGGCCAGCACGGCGGGGGCCTGTCTGGCGGCCTGGGCCAGGACGCTGGCATCATTGCCGGTGAAGCCCAGGCGGCGCAGGGTCGCGAGATCCGGCCTCTCCTGTGGCGCCAGCACGCCCTGCACCATGCCGAGGTCGGTCAGCGCCTTCATCTTGCGCAGCCCCTGCTTGGCCGCTTCCTTGGGGTTGGAGGCCTCTTTGGCGTTGCTCTGGGAGGCGACGTTGCCATAGGAGAGGCCGGCATAGTTGTGGGTGGGGCCGACCAGGCCGTCGAAGTTGACCTCGAAGTGCTTCATGATCACATCCTTTCGATTTTTATATGGGGAGCGGTTCCTTCCGCGCACAAAGCTGCGGTGTACGGCCATTATAAAGAGATTTCATCCTTTGTAACAAGCTGATAACCAGAATGGGTTTTTATGTCACAAGGGTGGCTGGATATGTCATTTCCAATCTAAAAAAGGGGGGGATATAGCATAAAAACAAAAAAGCGGTTGCTTCCCGCGCCCCGGCTTCGCATTAATAAATAAAGAAGCAGGGCGGTTCGGGCTGTCGGGCAAATTGACCCGCAAGATTGCTTTTTCCCGTCAAATCTCTTATACAGCCCCACAAAACCGCACGCCAACCCCGTCGGGTGCAATGAGGATAATAGTTACAGCATGGGCAAATCACTGGTCATCGTGGAGTCTCCGGCCAAGGCCAAGACCATCAACAAATATTTGGGCAAGGACTACGTGGTGAAATCCAGCGTAGGCCACGTGCGCGATCTGCCGACCAGCGGCAGCGCCAGCACCGAGCCCAAAAAACCTGTCATTCGCGGCATCAAGCTCAGCGAATCCGAGAAGGCGGCCAAGGATCGCAACGCCCTGTTCTCAAGGATGGGCATCAACCCGACCGCAGGCTGGCAGGCCAACTACCAGATTTTGCCCGGCAAGGAAAAAGTGGTCAGCGAGTTGCAAAGTCTGGCCGCCAAGGCCGACACCATCTATCTCGCAACCGACTTGGATAGAGAGGGGGAAGCGATCGCCTGGCACCTGCGCGAGATCATCGGTGGCGACGACAGCCGCTACAAGCGCGTGGTGTTCAACGAGATCACCAAGAGCGCCATCCAGGAGGCGTTCGCCCAGCCGTCCGAGCTGAACATTCATCGCGTCAACGCCCAGCAGGCCCGTCGTTTCCTCGACCGGGTGGTGGGCTACATGGTCTCCCCGCTCTTGTGGAAGAAGCTGGCCCGCGGCCTCTCCGCCGGTCGGGTGCAATCCGTCGCGGTGCGCCTCATCGTCGACAAGGAGCGCGAGATCAAGGCGTTCGTGCCGGTGGAGTTCTGGGATCTCAACGCCGACCTGCTCACCGCCGAGAAGAGTGAGCTGCGCATGGAGGTGGTCAGCCGCAATGGTGCCGACTTCAAGCCGGTGACCCAGGCCGAGACCTTCGCCGCCGTAGCGGCCCTGGAAGGGGTCGACTACAAGGTGGTCAACCGGGAAGACAAGCCGACCGGCTCCAAGCCGTCCGCTCCCTTCATCACGTCCACCCTGCAGCAGGCCGCTTCTACCCGTCTGAGCTTCGGGGTCAAGAAGACCATGATGATGGCCCAGCGTCTCTATGAAGCGGGTTACATCACCTATATGCGTACCGACTCCACCAACCTCAGCAAAGAGGCGGTGGACGCGGTGCGGGAATACATCGGCGAGCAGTATGGTGCCGCCTACCTGCCGAGCGATCCGAACCTCTACGGCGCCAAGGCCAATGCCCAGGAGGCCCACGAGGCGATCCGCCCCTCCAGCGTCCAGGTGACTGCCGAGATGCTGGAAGGGATGGAGCCCGATGCCATGCGGCTCTATGACCTCATCTGGCGCCAATTTGTCGCCTGCCAGATGACCCCGGCCCAGTACGACTCCTCCACCCTGACCGTCAAGGCTGGGGAGTTTGAGCTCAAGGCCCGTGGCCGCACCCTGCGCTTCGCCGGCTGGACCAAGGCCCTGCCGCCCATGGGCCGCAAGGGCGAAGACAGCCAGCTGCCGGCGGTGACCGTGGGTGAGGTGCTGAAACTGGTCAAGCTGGATCCGCGCCAGCACTTCACCAAGCCGCCCGCCCGCTTCACCGAAGCGGCCCTGGTGCGCGAGCTGGAAAAACGCGGCATCGGCCGTCCGTCAACCTACGCTTCCATCATCTCCACTATCGTCGACCGTGGGTATGTGCGGGTCGAGAGCCGCCGCTTCTTCGCCGAGAAGATGGGGGAAATCGTCACCGACCGCCTGGTGGAGAACTTCGTCGAGCTGATGAACTACGAGTTCACCGCCAAGATGGAAGACAAGCTCGACGGCATCGCCGAGGGGAGCCTGGAGTGGAAGAAGGTGCTCGACGCCTTCTACGCCGAGTTCACCCAGGAGCTGGAGCAGGCCGACAAGCCCCATGAAGAGGGAGGCATGCGTGCCAACCAGATGGTGCTGACCGACATCGACTGCCCGGATTGTGGCCGCAAGATGGGTATCCGTACCGCCACCACCGGCGTCTTCCTCGGCTGCTCCGGCTATGCCCTGCCGCCCAAGGAGCGCTGCAAGAAGACCATCAACCTGGTCAGTGCGGACGAGTTCGTCTCCGCCACTGACGGGGACGAGGCGGAAACCGATGCTCTGCGTGCCAAGCATCGCTGCGGGATCTGCGGCACCGCCATGGACGCCTACATCATCGACGACAGCCGCAAGCTGCACGTCTGCGGTCGCAACCCGGATTGCGATGGCTACGAGGTGGAGCAGGGGCAGTTCAAGCTCAAGGGCTACGAAGGGCCGAGCATCGAGTGCGATCGCTGCGGCTCCGAGATGCAGCTCAAGAACGGCCGTTTCGGTAAATACATGGGTTGCACCAACGAGAGCTGCAAGAACACCCGCAAGATCCTGAAAAATGGCGACATTGCGCCGCCGAAAGAGGATCCGGTACCCCTGCCCGAGCTGAAATGCACCCAGTCCGACGCCCACTTCGTGCTGCGGGACGGCGCTGCAGGTCTCTTCCTGGCCGCCAGCAACTTCCCCAAATCCCGCGAGACCCGTGCGCCCCTGGTGGAGGAGCTCAAGCGCTTCCGCGATCGCCTCTCTCCCAAGCACCAGTACCTGGCGGACGCCCCGGCGTCAGATCCTGACGGAAACGCCTCCGTGGTGCGCTTCAGCCGCAAGACCAAGGAGCAGTACGTGATGACCGAGGTCAACGGCAAGGCGACCGGCTGGACAGCCCATTACGACAACGGAAAATGGCAGGAGAGCCTGCCCAAGGCGAAGAAAGCCTGATGGCGACGCCGCTCACAGCATGATGAAAGAGGCCCCTTGCGAGGGGCCTCTTTGTTGGTGGATGGCGATATACTGGAATGGCTGCATGGATGGCAGCGCAAGACAGGGAGTTGTCATGGAGATACATGAAATACGGCCGGGCATGACCTGCCTGACCCGTGAAGGGACAGCCTATGTGCTGGAGGTGGACAGACAGAGTCTGCTGGTGCTTTTGCAACGGGAGGATGAGACCATCCCGGTACAGGTACGCAGCGATGACATTCTGGGGCCCATTGCCAGCGACTAGGGAAGAGAACGTGACGGAGGGCGATCACAGAGGCCCTCCCTTTGTTGCAAGAGCCCCCATCCCTTCGGGACGTGCCAGCCTCGTCAGAAGGGAACCAGAAAGAGCAGCTCGGCCAGGTCGGGCTGCCACTGCCACTCCCGCATCCTGACCCGCCCGCCAATCACGGGCACCCCCTCCACCTGCAGCAGCCCCGCTTGCCTGTCAAAGCCTGCGGATCCTTTTGGCAGCGAAATGGTGCCTGCCGCCCCCAGCACCCGGTGCCAGGGCAGCACCTTGTCGGTTTCCCGCAACACCTTGCCCACCAGTCGTGCTCGTCCGGGCAGGCCCGCGAGATCCGCCACCTGGCCGTAGCTCACCACGCGGCCGGGGGGGATCAGGGCGAGGATCGCCTCGATGCGGGCCGTCTTGTCCAGAGGGGGCGCGTTCGTTCTCATGATGATGGCTCGTCAAAAACAGCAGAAGCGCCATTGTGGCGCTTCTGTCATGGGGCTTGCAATCTGTCAGCCGAAGGTCTGGCTCAGTCCCCTGAGCTCGCGGGCCCGCCTGAGCAGCTCCTGGCTGGAGTCGTCCACCGCCTGGATCTTCTGGCTGTTGGCGCGGGAGTATTCGGAGATCTGGTGGATGTTGCGGCTGATCTCCTCCACCACCACCTGCTGCTGCTCCGCGGCGGCGGCGATCTGGGTGGAGAATTCGGTCACCTGATCGATTTCCCCCAGCACCAGGTGCAGGTTACCTGATCCCTGGCGGGTCATCTCGACACATTCCCGTGTCTGGGCCAGGTTGTCCTGCATCATGCCCTGCCAGCGTTCCAGGGTGTGCTGGATCTGGCTGATGCTGCCCTGGATCTGCTCGGTCGCCTTGTGGGTACGGGTCGACAGGGTGCGCACCTCGTCCGCCACCACCGCAAAGCCGCGCCCTTGCTCGCCGGCACGGGCGGCCTCGATGGCGGCGTTGAGGGCCAGCAGGTTGGTCTGCTCGGCGATGCCCTGGATTTCACCCATCACGCTGCCAATGCGCTCCGACTCGCTGGCGAGCTCCACCGCGGAGTGGAAGGCCTGCTCCGCCTGGCTGGCCAGCCTGGTCATCTGCTGCTGGGTCTGGTCCAGCTGTTCCACCGTGCTCTGGCAACTGCTGCGCGCCTCGGTCACCTGGCCGTTGGTGTCCTGGATGTTGCGGGCGATTTCGTGGGCGGTGCTGGCCATCTGGGTCATGGCGGCCGCCATCTGCTGGGTCTGGGCATCCTGCTCGTTGATGTCGAGGAAGGCGCGGTGTGAGGAGTCCTGCAGATCGGTTGCCAGGGCCTGAAGCGGATGAGTGGCATCGTCGACCCGCCCCAGCACGGTGCGGATCCGGGCCTGCAGCATCTTCAGGTGAAAATCGGCGATGGCACCCGGGGCATCCCCCGAATAGACCAGCCGGGTCAGGCTGTCATATTGCTGACCGAGCTGCCTGAGATAGCGGGGCAAGGCGATGAGCTCGCGCCAGTAGGCGCCCGCAATGGCGAGGGGGGGGAGCAGCATCAGCAGCGCGGTGAGGGGGCCCTGGGTGAGGGCGGCCCAGACCAGCAGCGCCAGCAGCGGCAGGCCGAGCACCAGCGGCCTGAAACGGCGCAGCGAGGGGCGGGCCGGGGTGCCCTTTTGCTCGGCCGAAAGCAGGGCCCGATAGGCCTGGGCGGCAGCCTGCTTGAGCTGGGGGTCGGGCTTGCAGCGCACCGACTGGTAGCCGCTTATCTTGCCGTGCTCGTAGATGGGGGTGACGTAGGCGTCGACCCAGTAATAGCGGCCATCCTTGCAGCGGTTTTTCACCACTCCCCGCCAGGGGTTGCCCTCCTTGAGGCGATCCCAGAGGTCGGCGAAGGCGGCCTTGGGCATGTCGGGGTGGCGAACCAGGTTGTGGTTGTGGCCGACCAGTTCATCGACCTGGTAACCGGCGATGCGGCAGAAGGCGGGGTTGGCGTAGGTAATGACGCCGCGCAGATCCGTGGTGGAAACGAGTTGCACGTCGGCGGGAAATTCCACTTCACTGTCCACGATCTGGGCGTGTTTGCGGGCCATAAGGGTAAGCTCCGATCTGTTTGCTGATTGTTATTGTGGCGGAACCGCAGGGAGGTGCAGCCCCTGTCTGGTTTCATCGGGGGCCTTATTTTGCCAACAAAGGCAGATGAAAAGTAGGGGCTAGGTTGGGTTTTTGTTGTTGATGGGTAAAAAAACGGCGACCAAAAGGTCGCCGAAAAGAAAAAGATAACACTACCTCTGTGGCACCCGGTAACGCACTTGCAACTGGTCGAGGATGTGCAGCTGGCCGGGCAGACGGGCGACGAAGTGCTCCCACACCTTGCGGGCGGGAGTGCTCCAGGCCACCTCTGCCGTGGCCAGCATGCGCGGGAACAACATGTAGTCGAGACGATCGCGAGAGGTGATCAGTTCCGACCACAAGGGGCTCAGCACCCCCAGGATGTTATCGTTGGCATGGAAATCGGCCGGGGCAGGATCGCATGCATGCACCTGCGCCAGGTTGAGGGTACCCGCCCAGTAGAGTCCCGGCTCGTGGATGTCCTGACTCCAGGCGAGATCCAGATAGAGGTGCTGGGCAGGCGCCATCACCACGGGGTAACCGGATGCGGCGGCATCCAGGCCGGCCTGGAAGCTGGTCCAGGCGAAGACGGTGGCCTCCCGGCTCACCTTGTCACCGTGCAGTATCTCCTCCCACCCCAGCATCTGCTTGCCCTTGCCAGCCAGGTAGTGCTGGCAGTGGCGCAGCAGGTGCCCCTGCAGCTCGCGGCAATCCTGATACCCCTGCTCGGCCATCAGCTGCTGGCAGGCGGGACTGTCGGTCCAGACGCCGGTGGGCACTTCGTCCCCCCCCATGTGAACCTGACTCCCGGGGAAGAGATCGCACACCTCGTCCATCACGGCGTCCAGGAACCGGTAGGTGCCGGGCAGTGCCGGGTTAAGCACGTTGTCGTCGAAATATTGCACCGAGAGGTAGCGGGAGCGGTCTGCCTCTTCCACCAGCATCTCGGGCAGCGCCTTGATGGCGGCGTGACAGTGCCCCGGGATGTCTATTTCCGGAATGATGGTGATGCCAAGCCCGGCGGCGTAGGCGACCAGCTCGCGCACCTCGCTCTGGGTGTAGTAACCGCCATAAGGGTCGGGGCCGCCGCTCAGCTGGGGCCCCACCGCCAGGCCATGGCCGCGCCAGGCTCCCACGGCGGTCAGCTGGGGGAAGGCCTTGATCTCCAGGCGCCACCCCTCGTCATCGGTGAGGTGCCAGTGGAAGCGGTTGAACTTGTAGAGGCTCATCTGCTTGAGCAGGCGCTTGAGGGTGGCGATGGAGTGGAAGTGGCGGGCACAGTCGAGGAAGATGCCGCGAAAACCGAAGCGCGGTGCATCCCGCACCGTCAGGCAGGGCAGGCTCTCTCCGTGTTGCAGCGCCCACTGGGCCAGGCTCACCAGCCCGTGGCGCCAGCCCGCCTCGCCGGCGGCCCGGATGACGATCTCCTCAGGGGTGATGGTGAGCTCATACCCCTCGGGGGGAAGTGTCGCCTCGACGAGGTGGATCTCCGCATCGTGATCCTGGGTCAGGGCCAGGCCTGTCAGCTCGTTGAAATGGGCGAGCAGGGAGGCGAGGGGAACGGGGCCGTCGACGTGGGCCCGCTCGGCCAGCCGGAAGTTGCCTTCTGTATAAATCAGGTGGGCGGGCTGGGGCACGAGGCCGTTGACGGCCTCCACCTGTGGCAGGTCGGGGCCCGGGGAGGGCGGGTTGGTCAGGCCAAGGTCTTCCCCCTCCAGCACCAGGGGTTGCAGCTGTCCCTTGCTCTCCAGGCTCAGGAAGAAACCCTTGGGCATATCGGAGTCATGCTTGAGCGGGGTGTTGCGACAGCAGAAGCGCAGCTCGCTCACCCCCTCATGGGGCACCATGACCTTGTAACTGCCGCTCTGGCGCTCCAGGGAGCCCCCTTCGATCGAGTGCGGATCGATCTGGCGGGCGAGGCAGAAGTGGAGTTTCCAGGGGGCTGCTGGCAGTTGGCTCAGGGTGAAGCGAAACCAGACATCGTCACCGTCACGGTGATCGACCCGGGTGTGGATCAGGGGTGCGGACATGGGAATTCCTCTGATGGGGTGAAGGAAACGGGAGCCTGTCCCGTAGGTGTTGTCGGCCCGGCAAGGCTCAGGGATGCAGACATGGCAGCGCCTCCGTCCTGGCAAACAGGATGGCCCCCTCCAGCGCGTCGCGCTTGGGGGCGACCAGATGGAAGTGGCCCAGACGGGGG
The DNA here is from genome assembly GCF_040907975.1 of Aeromonas sp. s10. Lineage (NCBI taxonomy): Bacteria > Pseudomonadati > Pseudomonadota > Gammaproteobacteria > Aeromonadales > Aeromonadaceae > Aeromonas > Aeromonas sp. s10. The sequence goes on from NZ_JBFOCV010000026.1 coordinate 69,946, forward strand.
GCGAGGCGCGTGCCGATGCCGCCCAGCAGGGCGATCCGGTCTGCCCCGAGCTGGGTCATGCCCTCCAGCAGCATGCCGAGCTGGGCACAGGTCTCATCCAGCAGGGCGGTGGCGAGATCGTCCCCGTCGCTCGCGGCATCGAACACCCAGGGGGCGAAGCGGCCATAGTCGGCCGGGATGGCGCGCGCAGCCCAGCGCACCACCTCGGCCTGATCCCGCTTGAAGTGATCCATCAGGCGCACCGCCAGGGTGCTGGGGGGCAGGATGCCGTCGTGGCAGAGCAGGGACTGCTGGATGGCGCGCAGCCCGAGCCAGGCGCCGCTGCCGAGATCCGAGACGGGGAATCCGCGACCCGAGCAGGTGCGAAGGCGTCCCTCCCGGTAGATGAGCCCCGCCGAGCCGGTGCCCGCGATCAGGATGGCCCCCTCCTGGCCGTCGAAGGCGCCGAGGCAGGCACCAAAGGCATCGGAGGTGAGCTTCACCCGCGCAAACGGGAAGGGCATGGTCAGCATGGCGTGGTAGCAGTCGGCGAGCTCGGCGGAGGCGAGTGCGAGCCCGACTCCCATCCGCTGTTCGCTCTCCCTGGGCAGACCCGCTTCGATGCGGGCCTGATCGATGGCAGCCAGCACATGACCGTGGGCGAGGGCGATGCCCAGCTCCAGATTGGAGCCGGCGGCGCGCCCCTCGCCGAGCAGCTTGCCTGCGTTGTTGCGAATGCGGGCCCGGGTGTGGGTGCCGCCGCCGTCCACCCCGACCCAGAACTCAATCATGGGGGCCTCCCTGCGCGCTTTGCCAGGTGATGGCCAGGGTAAACCTGGCTGGCGGTATGGAGGATCCAGGGCTCTCCCCGGTGCGAGTGATGTGTGAACCGCTCTCAATCATGGTGGCCTCCTTGTGCGCTCTGCCAGGTGATGGCCAGGGCGAACCAGGCGGCGTGCGGGATCCATTGCTCCCCCCAGCGCCAGTTCTGATCCAGCCGATCCTTGTACGCCTCTGGAATAAAGGCCACGTCATTTTCGTCATCGAAGCCGGCGGTGATGCCGTTGCAGATCCCCCCCTGCGCATTGGGGTAGCCGGCGGTGTATTCCGGGTTGTTGATGCCCTGACCCGCCAGCATGCAGGTGTTGAAGGGGTTTCTCCCCAGGATCCAGTCGAGCTGCTGCTGGCCGAAGGTGCGCAGCAGTGCGCTCTGCCCGGGCAGGTGCTGTGCGGCAGCAAACGCCATGGTGGCGAGCGATGCCAGCCGGGCGTTCTCCCCTTGCCACCAGTAACCGGATTCGTTGTGGTGGGGCATGAAAAAGCTCACCCGGGGCGCTTCATCGACCCCTTTCACATACTGGCGGGCGAGAGCGAAGGGATTGCCTGCCCGGGCCACGAGGGCCAGCTCGGCGGCCAGGGCCTGCTCGGCGACGGTCCGGGCCGCCCACTGGCGCGCCGGATCCGGCTCGATGGCGAGATACTCCAGCAGCGCCAGCACCGGCAGGCCGGCCTCGGCGGCGTGGTAGTAGGGGCGAGAGCCATCGTCGTTGGCGGCCCAATGGTGGCCGAGATCGGGGTGGGCGCGCTGGCGGGCGCACAGCCGGCCGGCCCGATCCCGTGCCTCGGCGAGCCACTCGGCGCCCAGCGTTCTGGTGAGCTCGACCGCCGCCAGCAGGGCGCAGTAGTCGTCGATGATGTTCTCGACCCCGTCGTCCAGGTAGGCGAGGTTGTGCTCGCGCAGGTGCAGGTAGCCGCGTCTGGCCGCGTCGGCGTACTGGCTTGTGTCAAGGTCGCCGCCAATCGGTTCCCGGGCGGCGCGGGCCAGGGCGGCGATGGTCATGCCGCCCCCCTGGCGAAAACCCGCCTGCCAGCGGGCGGACTTGATCCCCTGCTGGGTCGCATAGGCGCACAGCTCCCGCTGTTCGGGATCCTTGCTCCACTTGTCGAACAGGGTCATGTAGAAGAAGCCGCTCTCGTCCTGCATCCGGCAGAGAAAATCCGCCCCGTGCAACCCCTCGTCATTGAGCCGTTTGCACAGGTTCACCCCGTCGATGTCGTGACGTGTCGCCAGGAGTTCCCGGCACTTGAGCAGGGACCAGACCACCATGGGGGTCTGCTGGGGATTGAGGTAGTTGGCGTAGGAGAGGTGACTCAGGTACTTGCTCATGTCGCCGCTGGCGTCGAACCAGCCGCCATGTACGTCCCGGCGCTGATCGGTGCCAAACAGGCGTGCCCTGCGGTCCGCCCGATCGAAGGTGCCGCTGGCGCGTTGTCCCTTGAAGTAGTGGATGACATCGGAGAGGCAGCGGCGCGCCAGCAGCCCCCGGCCGATGGCAAAGGGGGGGGAGCGCACCAGATGCTCCTGCGCTCCTGTGGTCACGACGGCCTCCAGCCGGTAGTGGCCGGGCTCGGTGAAGGCGGAGAAATCGGCCCGCCAGTAGTGGCGCCCCTGCCAGCCGGGGACGCTCCCCGCCGCCACCAGCGGCGTCTCCAGCAGGAGGTGGTCGTCCTGCTGGCGCAGCAGCCTGACGTGGCCGCGGATATCGAGGTCGGCGCCGCACTGCAGCAGGGCACTCTTCTCCCCGTCACATTCGTAACCCACCTGGTTGATCAAAAGTTCCATCAAGGTCTTACTCCGAAGGCTCGCCCCTGGCGGGCGAGGCTCATTGCGGGGCCTTGCGGCCCCGACGCGAGGCATGGCCGGGCGACGGCGCCCGGCCGCGGGCCTGCTTACCCCTGTTCGTGGAGGTAGCAGCGCACGAAGTGGTTGTCGGCGAGCCGGGTCACCGGCGGCAGGCTCTCCTTGCAGCGCGCCATGGCCTGGTGGCAGCGACCGGCGAAGGGGCAGCCACGGGACTCCGGCGTCCAGAGCGGGATCTCCCCCTTGCGGCCTCCCTCCAGCTCGGCGTGGATGCTCTTCTCGGGATCCGGCACCGCCGAGATGAGCAACTGGGTGTAGGGGTGCTGGGGGTGGTGCAGGATCTCGTCCACCTCTCCCCACTCCACCATGTGACCCACGTACATCACCGCCAGATCTTCCGCCACGTAGCGGGCGGTGGCGATGTCGTGGGTGATGTAGAGCATGGAGACGCCGAGCTCGTTCTTCATCTGCTCCATCAGGTTGAGGATGCCGATGCGAATGGAGACGTCGAGCATGGAGGTGGGTTCGTCCGCCAGCACCACTTCCGCCTCCACCGCCAGGTTGCGGGCGATGTTGACCCGCTGGCGCTGGCCGCCGGAGAGCTGGTGCGGGTACTTGGCCGCGGTCGCCTTGGCGGGGGTCAGCCCCACCTTTTCAAGGAGGCCATAGACCATGTCGGGCAGATCCCGCTTGTCGCTCACCTTGCTGTGCAGCAGCAGGGGGCGGGCGATGTGGTGGTAGATGGTGTGGGTCGGATTCAATGAACCGAACGGATCCTGCCACACCATCTGCACGCTCTGGCGATAGTCCAGCAGGGCGGTGCCCTTGTTGAACTCCTCCAGGTCGCGGCCACGGTAGAGGATGCGGCCGTTGGAGAGCTTGTACATCTTGGCGATGATCTTGGCGATGGTGCTCTTGCCGGAGCCGGATTCCCCCACCACTGCCAGGGCGCGGCCCCGGTGCAGGTTGAAGGTGATGTCGGACAGCGCCCGCATCTTGCCGCTCTTGATGGCGTTGGAGTTGACGGCGAAGTCCTTGTAGAGGTGCTGGACCTCGATGATGGGCGCGTCGGTTTGGGCGATTTGCATGACAGACATCCTTAACAGCCAGCGGCCTTGTCCAGATGGATCGGAAGATCCGGTTGTTCCTCTGCTGCCTCATGAAGGTGACAGGCAGCCTGTTGGCCGGGCCGGATCTCGGCCAGCCGGGTGTATTCCTGGCGGCAGCGCGCGTGCACCTTGGCGCAGCGTGCCTGGAAGCGGCAGCCCACCGGCACCTCCAGCAGGTTGAGTGGGCTGCCAGGGATCCCCTCCAGCACGGTCTTGGGCCCGTGCAGGGGGGGGAAGGAGTTGCCAAGGCCCCGGGTGTAGGGGTGCAGGGGCGCGGTCAGGATCGCCTTGGCCGGCGCCACCTCCACCAGTTCCCCCGCGTACATGATGCCGATGCGATCGCAGAACTCGACCATGAGCGAGAGGTCATGGGTGATGAAGAGGATGGAGAAGTTGAACTTCGCCTTGAGCGCATAGACCTTCTGCAAAATCTCCCGCTGCACCACCACGTCCAGCGCCGTGGTGGGCTCGTCCATGATCAAGAGCTCGGGGTTGAGGGCCATGGCGATGGCGATCACCAGCCGCTGGCGCATGCCGCCGGAGAACTGGTGCGGGTAGTCCTTGAGCCGGCTCGGGTGGATGTCGACTATCTCCAGCAGCTCCTGGGCACGCTTGATCGCCTCATAGCGGGTCATGCCGGGGTTGTGGGCCAAGAGCACGTCGCAGAACTGCTCCTCCATGCGCAGCACGGGGTTGAGCGCATTCATGGCGGACTGGAACACCACGCTCGCCTGGCGCCAGCGGTAGCTGCGCAGTCGCTCGTCGTCGAAGGCGAGGATGTTCTCTCCCTTGAACAGGATCTCGCCGCCGCTGATGTAGGCGGGCGGTTTGTGCAGGCGCGCCACCGAGAAGGCGACCGTGGACTTGCCGCAGCCGGACTCGCCGGCGAGGCCGAACACCTCACCCGGCATGATGTCAAAACTGACCGAATTGACGGCGCGCACGTCGCCGCTCTCGGTGATGTAGTCGACGCAGAGCTGGCGCACCGACAGCAGGGGTTGTTGCAGGGTCATGCTGTCTTCTCCTGAGCAGTGATGGGAGTGGCAAGCTGCTTCCAGCGACGCAGGCCCTTGTGGGAACGAAGCTGCGGGTTGGCAATTTCGTCGATGGCGAAGTTGAGCATGGCGAGGCCCGCCCCCAGGGTGGCGATGGCAAAGCAGGGGGCCAGGATCTCCCACCAGGCGCCCACCAGGATGGCGCTCGAGGTCTGGGCGTTGTAGAGCATGATGCCCCAGCTGACCACGGTCGGGTCGCCGAGCCCCAGGAACTCCAGGGTCGCCTCGGTGACGATGGCGTAGATGATGGACCCGATGAAGCTCACCCCGATGATAGAGATGAGGTTCGGCAGTATCTCCACCAGGATGATGCGCCAGGCCGGTTCACCCAGCACCTCGGCGGCGATGACGAACTCCTTTTCCCGCAGGGCCAGGGTCTGGGCGCGGATGACCCGGGCACCATAGGCCCAGGAGGTCAACCCTATGATGAGGGCGATCACCATGGGGGAGGCCTCTCCGATGAAGCTCGCCAGCACCAGCAACAGGGGGAGGTTCGGGATCACCAGCACCACGTTCATCAGGAAGGTGAGGCACTCGTCCACCACGCCGCCGAAGTAGCCGGCGGTGATGCCCACCGTGATGGCCAGGGCGCACACCAGCAGGCCTGCCCCGAAGCCCACCATCAGGGAGATGCGGGCGCCGTTGGTGAACTGGGCCCAGAGATCGTGGCCCATGCGGTTGGAACCCATCACCAGCTCCACGCTGGGGGGCTGGTGGGGGCGGGCGACCCGCTTGGTGGGTTCGTTGCTGGCGAGCAGCGGGGCGAACAGGGCCATCAGCACGAAGGTGACCACGATGGCGAGGCCGAAGGCGGCCTTCTTGTTGCCCAGCAGGATTTTCAAGATAGTCGGCATACGCATCTTATTTGCCTCCTGTACGCAGACGGGGATCCAGGAAGACGTAGAGCACGTCCGCCAGGAAATTGAAGCTGAGCATGGTGATGGTCATGATGAGCAGTTGCCCCTGGATGAGGGGGTAGTCACGGGCCAGGATGCCCTGATAGAGGGTCAATCCCAGGCCGGGGTAGTTGAAGATCACCTCGGTGATGAGGGATCCGCCGATGACGAAACCGAGCGCCATGGAGAGGGCGGTGACGCTGGGCAGCACGGCGTTGCGCGCGCCGTAGTTGAAGATCACCCGGTTGCTGGAGAGCCCCTTGGCCTTGGCCATGGTGATGTAGTCCTCGCCCAGGAGATTGATCATGTTGTTGCGCATGGTGATGAGAAAGCCCCCTACCTGCACCGCGGCCAGGGTGCCCACCGGCATGATGGCGTGCAACAGGATGCTCTTGATGTGTTCCCAGCCAAAATCGGCGGGGATCTCGGGGCTGTAGGCGTAGCCGATGGGCAGCCAGCCGAGGCTCACACCGAACAGGAAGAGGGCGAGCAGGGAGACCACCACGGGGGGGATGGCCTGCATCACCAGGGTGAGCGGGGAGAGGATGCTGTCCATGCGTCCGCCCCGGTACCAGGCGGCGAAGATGCCGACGATGGAGCCGATGGAGAAGCTCAGAATGGTGGAGGTGCCCACCAGGAACAGGGTCCAGCCGATGGCGCGGCCGAGGACGTCGGCAACCGGTTGGGGGTAGTAGCGCACCGAGGTGCCGAGATCCCAGGTGAAGACGCTCTTCACATAGGTGAGAAACTGGGTGCCGATGGGGCCGTCCACGAAACCGAAAGTGGCTTTGAGGGCTTCCAGCGCGGCGGGTTCCATCATGGCGCCGGCCCGGGCAAACATGACGGAGACGGGGTCCCCCGGCATGGCTCTGGGTAGCAGGAAGTTGATGGTGGCGGCCACCAGGAAGGCGACCAGATAGAAGGAGAAGCGTCTAAGTATAAATCCCATGGTGATACCTTTTACTGCAAGCCTGCCCCGCGCCGGGCAAAGCTCCCCCAACCCCGGCAACGACGGGGGATGGAAGACATGGCGGGGAAGAGGGCCCCCCGCAGGGGGCCGGGGTGATTAGCTGTTTGGCTTGAGTGACAGCACGTGCAGCAGACGCTCCGGAGTGTCCGGGTGAACCTGCGGCTTGGCGACCGGGTTGTCGGCACTGAACCAGCCATTGAAGCGCTTGGTGCTGTATTCGTACCAGGTCGGGTTGTTGAACACCGGGATGATGGTCTGGTTGGCCCCGACACGCTCCTGGATGGCGAACATGATCTCCTTCTGCTTGGCCGCATCGGCGGTCTGGGTGAAGTCGTCGATCAGTTTGTCGAGCTCGGGATCCTTGTAGCGGGGCGCCGCGAAGCGGTTGCCGCGCTCACCCATGTTGCGGGAGTGGAAGGCGGTCTCGAAGTACTTGTGCGGGTTGGCACCGGCAAAGTAACCCTGCAGGGCGACGTCGAAGTCACCGGTGATCAGGGACTCGGTCCAGACGGTGGCTTCCGGGGTGGCGGTCTTGGCGTTCAGGCCCAGGGCTTGCAGGCCTTCGACCCCGATCTGGACGGTGTTGACCCAGTCGGTCCAGCCGTTCGGTACCAGCACCTTGAACTCGATCTTCTTGCAGCTCGGGGTGTCGAGGAACTTGTCGCCGTCACAGTCCTTGTAGCCCGCCTGTTTCAGCAGGGCCTTGGCCCCTTCCAGGTCAAACTTGTTGTACTTGCCGTACTTCTTCTCGACGTCCGGGTTGTCCCAGGAGGCGAATGCCTTGCCAAGCCCTGACGGGTACTCGTTGACGGTGGGGTAGCCGTAGCCCGCGATGTCCACCATGGACTGGCGGTCCATGGCCATGGAGAAGGCGCGGCGGAAGTTGATGTCGTTGAAGGCTTCGTGGTTGCCCGGGTTCTTGCTCTGGAAGTTGACGTTGAACGCCACTGTGCCGGAAGCGGGGAACCAGTACTTGTTGTTCTTGGGATCGTTGCCGACGTAGAGGCGCTCGATGTCCGGCACGAAGGAGCCGAACCAGTCCACGTCACCCTTCATCACGGCGGCCAGTACCTGGTCGTTGGTGGCCATCTGCGGCATGCGCAGGCAGTCGATGGAGAGGCTGGCGTTGTCCCAGTAGTGCGGGTTGCGGCACTGGGTGTAGAGCTGGGCGGAGAAGTTGTCCACTTCGGTGAAGGGACCGGTCCCGACCGGCTTGTCGTTGGTGAAGGCCACCGGGTCTTTCACCGACTTCCACTGATGCTCCGGCACGATGGGTACCAGCACCAGGTCGTTCACCACGTTGGTGTTGATCTCGGCCAGGTCGAATTTGACCTTGTGGTCACCCAGCTTCTCGACACCCTTGATCTGGGTCCAGATGGAGCGCTCGTCCAGCGCCTTGTTGGCCTTGACCAGGTTGAAGGAGAAGAGGATGTCGTCGGCGGTGAAGGCTTCACCATCGGACCACTTGACCCCTTCGCGCAGGTCGAAGGTGACGGATTTCAGATCATCGCTGAAGGCGTAGTGGGTGGCCAGACGATAGACGGGTTTGCCACCCTGCATATCGTTGAAGATCACCAGCGGCTCATAGATGAAGTGACGGGTGGTGTGGAGCAGACCCGCTTGCAGGAAGGGGTTGAAGTTCTTGACCCATGCGGTTTCCTGCTGGGCAACCAGGGTCAGCACCGTCTTGTTGTCGGCGGCCATGGCTGTACCGGTGGCACCGGCAAGCAGAGTTCCCAGCATGACTGAAGTTGCGATTTTGGATACTTTGGCAAGCATATTTTTTCCTTTCTTATTGGTCTTCCATGGTTTTGGAATGGAGCACCGATATCGCATGCTTGGATACCGGCCCTCGCTGTTGGTCAGGTTTTGCACCCTTGTAGTTGTGTCGTCCAACGCCCTTAGAAAAGCAGAATTAACAGGAAAACAACAACTCTTCATTTCGTCGATATCGTAAAAATTGCACGGCGCACGTCATTATCGTCAAAATGCATTTTAAATCCTTTTAAATTATAAAGTTGCATTAATTCTCACAAAGTAAAAAGTCACCTTGCCACTCCCTGTGGCAACGATAATGTGAGCTGGATCGTGCTCGTTTTTTCCCCGTTGACACGGCTTATTTTTGCGCAGGAAACAAGCGACTCATGTGGCAGGAGAGAAGTGTGTGCTGGTTCACGGGCGCGTGCGAAAAGAGTAAGGAGAGGGAGATCGGTGACGAGGGGCGGGACAGGGGATGACAGGGGGGCATGCAAGAGCCTGACGGGCGGCGGACATTAAAAAAGCCAGTCGGTGAGACCGACTGGCTTTGAGGGGGAGTGGCGTGATTATTCCACCAGGCTGGCCCAGAGGTCGTACTCGTCCGCTTCGTCGATGCGGACCTTGACCATGTCGCCGGGCTTGAGGCCGGTTTCACCGTTCAGGTAGACCAGTCCGTCGATCTCGGGGGCATCGGCGGCGGAGCGGCCGGTGGCACCCTCTTCGTCCACCTCGTCGATCAGCACCAGCATCTCTTTGCCCACTTTACGGGCCAGCTTGCGGATGGAGACCTGCTGTTGCAGTTCCATGAAGCGCTGGAAGCGCTCTTCCTGCACCTCGGCCGGCACCGGATCCGGCAGCTCGTTGGCCTTGGCACCCTCGACCGGGCTGTATTTGAAGCAGCCAACCCTGTCCAGTTCCGCCTTGTCGATGAAGTCCAGCAGCATCTGGAACTCTTCCTCGGTCTCGCCGGGGAAGCCGACGATGAAGGTGGAGCGCAGGGTGATCTCGGGGCAGGTCTCGCGCCACTTCTGGATGCGCTCCAGGGTGCGCTCGACGGAGCCGGGGCGCTTCATCAATTTGAGGATGCGCGGGCTGGCGTGCTGCAGCGGGATGTCGAGGTAGGGGAGGATCTTGCCGTCGCGCATCAGGGGGATGACGTCATCTACGTGCGGGTACGGGTAGACGTAGTGCAGGCGCACCCACATGCCGAGCTTGGCCAGCTCTTCGCACAGGGCCACCATGCTGGTCTTGACCGGCATGCCGTCGTAGAAACCGGTGCGGTGCTTGACGTCCACGCCGTAGGCGGAGGTGTCCTGGGAGATCACCAGGATCTCCTTCACGCCAGCCTCTTTCAGGCGCTTGGCCTCGGCCAGTACTTCGCCGATGGGGCGGCTCACCAGATCCCCGCGCATGGAGGGAATGATGCAGAAGGTGCAGCGGTGGTTGCAGCCTTCGGAAATCTTGAGATAGGCGTAGTGGCGCGGGGTCAGCTTGACGCCCTGGGCCGGCACCAGGCTGGTGAAGGGGTTGTGGGTGGGTTTTTCCACGTATTTGTGGACGTGGCCCAGCACCTCTTCATAGGCGTGGGGACCGGTTATTTCGAGCACCTTGGGGTGGATCTCGCGGATCTGGTTCTCTTTGGCACCCAGACAGCCGGTGACGATCACCTTGCCGTTCTCGGCCAGGGCCTCACCGATGGCTTCCAGGGACTCCTGCACCGCGCTGTCGATGAAGCCGCAGGTGTTGACCACCACCAGCTCCGCATCGTCATAGCTGGGCACCACGTCGTACCCTTCGGTACGCAGCTGGGTCAGGATGCGTTCGGAATCAACCAGGTTTTTGGGGCAACCCAAGGAGACGAATCCTACTTTGGGGGCCTGTTTTGTGTTGGACATCGCTCAATCACTCTTAGGTGGCTCTTATTCAAGGGCGCGGATTTTACCGGAATGGCTAACCAAAAACTATACAGCCGACACGTCGGAAGCGAACAATCTCTTTGCCCGGGGACGCGGGGTGGGGCGGGCGTGACATGACCACGGGCAGGGAGGGGGCCGTCGCCGGTGCGGGCGGGATCACGATCCCTGTGCGCCGTCACCATTTGGCAGGAGGGGCAAAACGGGTGTCACTATACTCCCAACAGGCCTATCAGAAGGATGTGCGGGATGGAGAGTTCATTTGGTGAGAAAGTGCAGAATGTGCACGCCACCCTCAGGCAGCGGTTTGACAAGTTGAGCCGGGTGGCGATCGCCATCTACGACCCGCAGACGGACCAGCTCAAGACCTTTGCCCACAGCACGGACGGGGGCTCGCCGCTGTTGCAGTACGAGGTCAGGCTGAGCGAGGTGCCTTCCCTGCGCTACCTGGCCGAGCACCAGCAGCCCAGGGTGCTCGATACCCTGGATTCCCTGCTGGGCTCCCCCTCCGAGCACAGCCGCAAAGTGCTGGCGGCCGGGTACGCGTCGAGCTATACCGAGCCGCTGCTGCTCAACAGTCGCTTGTTCGGCTTTCTGTTTTGCGATGCCAAAGAGCCCGGTTACTTCGATGGCGCTATTTGCGGTGAGCTGGCGGCCTATGCCCAGATCCTGGCGGCCATCATCGCGGTGGAGTTCTTCTCCATCCAGACTCTGAACGGGGCCCTGACCACGGTGCGGGAGTTCAGCCGCTACCGGGACGAGGAGACCGCCAATCACCTGCACCGCATGTCGGCCTATTCGCGGCTCATCGCCCGGGAGGTGGCGGCCCATTACCCCTTGAGTGACGAGGAGGTGGAGTTCATTCACCTCTTCTCCGAGCTGCACGATATCGGCAAGATTGCGGTGCCCGACGCCATCCTGCTCAAGCCGGGCAAGCTCACGGCCGAGGAGTACGGGGTGATGAAGACCCACCCCTTCAAGGGGCGGGAGATGATCGCCCTGATGATCCGCGAGTTCGGCCTGGACGGTATCCATCACACCGACATGCTGAAGAACATCATCGCCTACCACCATGAGCGTTTCGACGGTCAGGGCTACCCGGAAGGACTGGCGGGGGAGGCGATCCCCCTGGAGGCCCGCATCGTCGCGGTGGCGGATGTGTTTGACGCCCTTACCAGCGAGCGACCCTACAAGCAGGCCTGGCCCCTCGAAACGGCCTTTGAATACCTCAAGACCCATGCAGGCAGCCAGTTCGACCCTGTCTGCGTCGCGGCGGCGCTGCAAAGCCGGGAGGCGTTTTGTGCGATCCATCGGCAATATCGGGATCCCGTGATCACCTGATTGCGCCCCTCTCTCCTCCCCGGTTTCTCCCGGATTCCCCAGGCCCCGTCATCTGACGGCGGGGCCCTGGGGCCATTTCTCGTTTCATCACCTTTTGGTGCATCCGGCGCCGGGGGTTGTTCTGCGGCATTGCGGCTTTGCGGCGGGGCAGGGCGCCGCGGTGAGCGGGGCGGCCAACGGGAGGATTGTCCGGGGTAAGGTCATAAGAGTGCCTTATAAAGAGAGGCCAGATATTAGCCGTATGACTGACATGAGGCCGCTGGCGGGCACGACATGGCCGGGGCGGCGCCTCTGGTGGCCCGTCCCGTCGCGATGTCGGCTCGGTGGTGATACTTTGATCATTTCAATAATTCTTGTATAGTTGAAATGAAGCATCCAAGGGGGGAGACCCATGAACAAAGAGACGGCCACCAAGGTCTTTGAATCGCTGGCTTCCGGCATCCGGCTCGAGGTGTGGCGGCTGCTGGTCAAGGCCGGGCTGGAGGGGCGGGTCGCGGGGGAGCTGGCTGGCGAGCTCGACATCGCCCCCAATACCCTCTCGTTTCACCTCAAGGGGATGCTCAACGCCGGGTTGCTGTCGGTGGAGCAGGAGGGGCGCTTTCTGCGCTATCGCGCCAACATCCCCCTGATGCTGGGGGTGATCGCCTACCTCACCGAGGAGTGCTGCGCCGGTCATCCCGAGGCGTGCGGCCTGCTGCCCGCCGGGCCCGGCAGCGCTTCCCGCGCCGAGGGGTCGTCGCCCTGCTGCGGCGAGTCGTAACAGGCCAGGGCGGGCTGTCGATGCCCATGTGCCGTGCCATTTATCTATTCAACCTGGGGTGCGAGCGTGGATCGCACCGGGAGTCATCATGTCTGCAAACTGTGAGGCCAAGGCAGCCTCTGCCATCGGCTTTTTTGAACGTTATCTGACCGCCTGGGTCGCCCTCTGCATCCTGGTGGGCATTGGCCTCGGGCAGGGGTTGCCGAGTCTCTTCAAGGCCATCGGCGCCATGGAGGTGGCCAGGGTCAACCTGCCGGTGGGGCTGCTTATCTGGGTGATGATTATCCCCATGCTGCTCAAGATCGACTTTGGCGCCCTGCACCAGGTGAAGGGGCACCTCAAGGGAATCGGGGTCACCCTCTTCATCAACTGGCTGGTCAAGCCCTTCTCCATGGCCTTCCTCGGCTGGCTCTTCATCCGCGTGCTGTTTGCCGACTGGCTGCCGGCGGATCAGCTGGACAGTTACGTGGCTGGGCTGATCCTGCTGGCAGCGGCCCCCTGTACCGCCATGGTGTTTGTCTGGAGTCGCCTCACCAACGGCGATCCCTACTTCACCCTGTCGCAGGTGGCGGTGAACGACCTCATCATGGTGTTTGCCTTTGCCCCGCTGGTGGCGCTGCTGCTCGGGGTCTCCAGCATAGTCGTGCCCTGGGATACCCTGCTCACCTCGGTGGTGCTCTACATCGTCATCCCCGTCATCCTCGCCCAGCTGCTGCGCAAGGCCTTGCTGAGAAAGGGGCAGGCCCATTTTGACGGCGTCATGACGTGCATCCAGCCCTGGTCGGTGGCGGCCCTGCTGCTCACCCTGGTGCTGCTGTTCGCCTTCCAGGGCAACGCCATCATCGAGCAGCCGCTGGTCATCGCCCTCCTGGCGGTGCCCATCCTGATCCAGGTGCTGTTCAACTCAGGGCTCGCCTACTGGCTCAACCGCAAGGTGGGGGAGAAGCACTCGGTGGCCTGCCCTTCCGCCCTGATCGGGGCCTCCAACTTCTTCGAGCTGGCGGTGGCCGCCGCCATCAGTCTGTTCGGCTTTCATTCGGGTGCGGCGCTCGCCACCGTGGTCGGGGTGCTCATCGAGGTGCCGGTCATGCTGCTGGTGGTGCGCGTGGTCAACGCCAGCAAACCCTGGTACGAGGCGGGGCTAAGCCGCTAACGGATGGCCACTAACCCATTTCTATTCACTTGAGTCATGAGAGACAGGCAAATGAGTGCAATCACCCTCTATCACAACCCGGAGTGCGGCACCTCCCGCAACACCCTCGCGCTGATTCGCAACAGCGGTGTGGAGCCCACCATCATTCACTATCTGGAGACGCCCCCCTCCCGCGACGAGCTGGTGGCCCTGATCGCCGCCATGGGCATGCCGGTGCGCGATCTGCTGCGTAAGAACGTGTCCCCCTACGAGGCGCTGGGGCTGGCAGAAGATCGCTTCAGCGATGACGAACTGATCGATGCCATGCTGGCCCACCCCATCCTCATCAACCGGCCCATCGTGGTCACCCCCCTCGGCACCCGGCTGTGCCGCCCGTCGGAGGTGGTGCTCGATATCCTGCCCGACCCGCAGCAAGGGGCCTTTGCCAAGGAGGATGGCGAGCAGGTGGTGGACGGTCAGGGCAAACGGCTTCGTTGAGCCCCTGCGCGTCAGCGTCTGACCCGCACCGGGGGGATGGCCTTAACGGGCAGGCGCCAGATCTGCTACTGTGACCTTCGACTCATCACAGAGGGTGGAAACAATGAAGATTCGATTCCTGGTGATAGCCACGGCACTGGCGCTGGCCTCAACCCCCGGTCTGGCCGACTGGGCAAAGCTGAAGGAGGCCGCCTCCGAACTCGGTACCGCGGTGAGCGATACCAGCAAGGAGGCGTGGAAGGGGATCACCGATTTTTCCAAGGAGACCTGGGAGTCGGTGTCCAGCTGGGGGGCCGAGGCCTACAACAAGGCGGGGGCCTGGACGGCAGAGAGCGCGGCCACCGGCAAGGAGTGGCTGACCGCCGCCGACAAGAAGCTCGACACCATGCTCGAGCCCAAGACCCCGGAGGAGGCGAGAACCGCCCTCGATACCATGGCCGATACCGCCCTGGTGCGGCTGTTCAACGAGCAGCCCTCGGCCAAGTTGCTGTTTGACAAGGCTTATGGCTATGCGGTGTTCGACTCGCGCAAGTTCTCCCTGATGATCCACACCAATCAGGGGGCCGGGGTCGCCGTCAATCGCACCAGTGGCAAGCACACCTACATGAAGATGTTCGGTGCCGGTCTTGCGGCCGGGATCGGCGGCAAGTTCTACCAGCAGGTGATCCTGTTCGAGGACAAGGCGAGGTTCGATGCCTTCGTCAGCAAGGGGTGGGAAGCCACCTCCGAGGTGGGCGCCGTGGCGGGCAAGGAGAGCGCCGAGCTCACCGCCAAGTACAATGGCGGCATGGCCATCTACCAGATTGGCGAGAAGGGGCTGTTGCTTGACGCCAACATCTCGGGCTCCAAGTACTGGCTGGATGATGACCTGAACAAGTGATCCCTGCCGATCTGACTCGTTTTTTCTTGGAGGAGATCGAGGTGCACTCTGTTTAATTGTCGGGACTTGCAGTAAAAAGAGGGCCTTGGGCCCTCTTTTTCATGGGCGCCGCACAGAGTCCAGCGACAAGGAGAGCAAGATGACCCATGAGGCCGAACAGGAGCGGATGGCTGCCCACCGCCGGGAGTGGGACAAGCAGAGCATCTATCTGCGCCTGCAGGAGGGGATCCCGGCCGCGTTCTGGGTCTGGGGGGATCTGGTGGCACCGCTCGAACCCTGCCTGACACAGGGTGATCAGGGGGCATCCTTCGGTTGGGGGGAGGCCGACGAGGCCAGCCTGGCGCTTTCCCATGCCATCATCGCCAGGCTGGTGAGCGTGGGGCTGGTGGCCCCCGAGCAGGCGGGGGAGAAGGCCCGCTACCTGCGCGACGAGGTGCTGGCCAAGCTGCCTGCAGGCGAGCACTACGATCTGCACCTGAGTTACCTGCGGCTGCTGCTGGGCGATCCCCCCGGATCGGCAACCTGATCCCCGGATGGCCGGTGCCCGCCGGCCTGATCGCGCCCCGCTTTTATCCCTGATCTCGAGATCTCGCTCTGGTTGGCACCTTTATTGCTTCAAGCCAGTCAGTGTCAATGATTTGTCTGGGAAGGGAAGATGGAAATTAGCGCAAGCAGCCTGATGCAAGAGATGCAGGCCCTCAAGGTGGAAGCCGGTGCCACGCCGTTGACCCAGCCCGGTCGTCCGGTCAGCTCCGATTTCGGCCAGATGCTGCAACAGGCCCTGGACAACGTCAACGAGTTGCAGGGCACCGCCAACGATCTGCGTACCCGCTTCGATCTCGGCGACAAGTCGGTGGATCTCTCCCAGGTGATGATCGCCGGCCAGAAATCCTCCATCGCCTTCGAGGCGACGGTGCAGGTGCGCAACAAGATGGTCGATGCCTACAAGACCATCATGAACATGCCGGTGTAACTCGGGCCCATGGCGACCGAGCATCATGAACATGTCAGCAACAAGGACATAAACCGTGGCTAACGATCCAAACGGCGATCTGCTGATCAACAACGAGGGGGCGGCCGCCCTCGACGAGCACGAGCAGAAGAGCTCGGCGCTGGGCTTCCTGTCCAACACCGATGTGTTGCGCCAGATCACCCTGATCCTGGGGCTGACCATCTGTCTGGCCATCGCCGTCTTCATCCTCTTGTGGGGCAAGGAGCCGGAGATGCGTCCCCTCGGCACCTTCACCACCCAGGAGCTGGTCTCCACCCTGGATTACCTGGATCAGCAGAAGATCCCCTATCAGGTGGATGGCAAGAGCGTGCTGGTCAGTGCTGAAAACTATGCGGACATCCGGTTGCGCCTGACCCGCGCCGGTCTGGCCAACAACAGCGACGCCAGCAACGACGGCGAAGCCATCCTGCTCAAGGACTCCAGCTTCGGCGTCAGCCAGCGCATGGAGAGCGAGCGCCTGAAACTGAGCCGCGAGCGCCAGCTGGCGAGCGCCATCGAGCAGTTCCAGAACGTCGCCAAGGCCCAGGTGCTGCTGGCTATCCCGAAAGACAACGTGTTCGCCCGCAACGAACGCAAGCCCAGCGCCACCGTGGTTCTGAGCCTCAAGGGCAACGCCCTGGGCCAGGGTGAGGTGGACTCCATCGTCGACATGGTCGCCTCCGCCGTTCACGGTCTGGAGCCGACCCGCGTCACCGTGACCGACCAGAACGGTCGCCTGCTCAACTCCGGCTCCCAGGATCCCCTCTCTGCCCAGACCCGCAAGGAGTTTGCGATGCAGCAGAAGCAGGAGCTCGAATACAAACAAAAAATTGACGCCATCCTGATCCCGGTGCTGGGGGCCGACAACTATACGGCAGAGGTGGATCTCTCCCTCGACTTCTCCCAGCAGGAACAGACCCGCAAGACCTACAACCCGGACCTGCCGGCGGTGCGCTCCGAAATGACCATGGAAGAGAACAGCGCCAGCGGCAGCAACGGCGGGGTACCCGGCGCCCTCTCCAACCAGCCGCCCGCTGCGTCCAACATTCCCGAGCAGGCAGCCGGCGGGGAAGGAACCGCCTCTTCCGGCCGTTCCCGCAAGGAAGCGACCCGCAACTTCGAACTGGACACCACCGTCAGCCACATCCGGCGCCAGCAGGGCGGCATTCGCCGCATGACGGTGTCGGTGGCGGTGGATTACAAGGCCATCCCCGGCGCCGACGGTGCCGTGACCCGGGAAGCCCGCAGCCAGGCCGAACTCGATACCCTGCGCCGTCTGCTGAGCGGCGGTCTGGGCTTTGACGTGACCCGGGGGGATACCCTGGAGGTGGTCGCCATTCCGTTCAACCGCCCGGAACTCGAGACCGTGGCCGACATCCCCCTCTACGAGCAGCCCTGGTTCTGGCGCGCGGTGCGCATCGCCGCCTCCGTGCTGGTCATCATAGTGCTCATCGTCACCGTGGTGCGGCCCATGCTCAAGCGCCTGCTCTACCCGGACGCCAAGCCGGAAGGGGAGCTGGACTTCGACAACCACACCGTGCTGGGTGGCGACGACGAACTGAGCCTGCTGGCCGCCCAGGCCGAGGCCGAACCGGTATTCGGTCTGCGGGATGGTCAGCTCAAGCTGCCTGACCTGCACCGTGACGAGGATCTGCTCAAGGCCGTGCGCGCCCTGGTAGCGAACGAACCTGACCTGGCCGCCCAGGTCATCAAAGAATGGGTAACTAAAGATGCCTGAAGAGAATAAAAGCCAGGTCACCGGTAACGACATCACCGAAAGCCAGCGTCTGATCCTGGATCAGATGGGCGGCATGGAGATGGCGGCGGTGCTGATGCTGAGCCTCAACGAGGAGGATGCGGCCCAGATCTTCCGCCACCTCGAGCCCAAGCAGGTGCAGCGGCTCGGCATGTCCATGGCCTCCATGTCGGATTTCAGCCACGATCGGGTGGCGGCGGTGCATCGTCAATTTATCGACGACATCCAGAAGTACACCAACATCGGCATCGGCAGTGAAGACTTCGTGCGCAAAGCCCTGGTGGCGGCGCTCGGGGAGGACAAAGCCAGCAACCTGGTGGATCAGATCATCCTGGGGTCAGGCGCCCGCGGCCTCGACTCCCTCAAGTGGATGGATGCCCGCCAGGTGGCCAGCATCATCCAGAATGAGCACCCGCAGATCCAGACCATCGTCCTCTCCTATCTGGAGCCGGAGCAGTCCGCCGAGATCCTGAGCCAGTTCCCGGAGCAGGTGCGCCTAGATCTGGTGATGCGCATCGCCAACCTCGAAGAGGTGCAACCGGCGGCGCTGCAGGAGCTCAACGACATCATGGAGAAACAGTTCGCCGGTGCAGCAGGTGCCCAGGCGGCCAAGATGGGCGGCCTGAAGGCGGCGGCCAACATCATGAACTACCTGGACACCAACATCGAAGGGCAGCTGATGGACTCCATCCGCGAGTCGGACGAGGAGATGAGCCAGCAGATCCAGGATCTGATGTTCGTGTTCGAAAACCTGATCGACGTGGACGATCGGGGCATCCAGACCCTGTTGCGGGAAGTGCCCGGGGATCTGCTGCAACGGGCCCTCAAGGGGTCGGACGACCAGATGCGGGAAAAAGTATTCAAGAACATGTCCAAGCGGGCCGCCGAGATGCTGGCGGACGACCTCGAGGCCATGGGGCCGATCCGGGTCTCCGAGGTGGAAGCCGCCCAGAAGGAGATCCTCTCCACGGCGCGCCGCCTGGCGGATGCGGGCGAGATCATGCTGGGGGCGGGTGGTGGCGAAGAGTTCCTCTAAGCCATGGGCCATGGAATGTGCGATGATGTCGGCCCCTGTACCCGGCCCTCGATAGGAGTCTCTTCGGCACATGAATGACAAGAACAGCAAACTGCGCGGCTATCTGAGGCCCGAGTCCGACACGGCGCAGATTGAGACCTGGGGCTGGCCAGAGATGGAGACCGAAGCCGAGGTCGAGACCAATGCCCTGGGGCTGGCTCCTGACTGGTATCGTCAGGAGCAGGCCGATGCGGCCCTGCCGGAAGAACAACCCGAAGAACCCGCCCCCAGCATCACCGCCGAAGAGGTGGAGGCGATTCGTCAGGCCGCCTGGGAAGAGGGGATGCGCGATGGGCGCGAGGCCGGTTTTGCCAAGGGGCTGGAAGAGGGCAAGCTCGAAGGCTTGCAGCAGGGCCACCAGGCCGGGCTGGAGCAGGGCAGGGAAGAGGGCCTCGCCATGGGGCGGGAGCAGGTGGAGCTGGAGATAGCCCGCTGGCAAGCCCTGGTCTCACGCCTGGCCACTCCCCTTGGCGAGATGGACGAGGCGGTGGAGCAGCAGCTCATCGCCCTGGTGCAACAGCTCGCCCGCGCCCTCATCCGCCATGAGGCGCAAACCTCCCCCACGCTGCTGCTGGAGGCCCTCAAGCAGGGGTTGGCCCTGCTCCCTGCCGCCGAGCAGGGGGTTACCCTGATGCTGCACCCGGAGGACGTGACCCGGGTAGAGGCCGCCTTTGGCGCCGATGAGTGCGCCAGGCGCCACTGGCGGCTGCAAAGCGAACCCACCTTCTCCCCCGGCGATCTGCAACTGGCCACCGAGCTTTCCAGCATCGATCTCACCCTCTCCGGGCGCATCGATCAACTGCTGCGCAACTTCCTGCGTGACAACGCGAGCTGAGCCATGGCCCGGTTCGAACCCGTCGTGCAGCGTCCTGCTGACGGCATCATCAGGCACTCATCGTCGGAGGCGACATGACGGCACCCCTTCTTGATCGGCTTAAAGGCTACCGGGTTCGCGAGCAGGCCCCCATACCGCCGGTGGCGGGCAAGCTCACCCGGGTGGTGGGGTTGACCCTGGAAGCCATTGGCTGCCGCGCCGCCATCGGCTCCCTGTGCCGCATCGATACCCAGGATGGGGCCCTGGAGGCCGAGGTGGTGGGTTTTGCCGGGGATCGCCTGTTCTTGATGCCGAGCGAGCAGCTCAAGGGGGTTATTCCCGGCGCCCGGGTGGTGCCCGTCACCGAAGATCACGGCATTCCGGTGGGCATGAGTCTGCTTGGCCGGGTCATCGATGGCATCGGCCAGCCCCTGGACGGGCTCGGCCCCATCCTCTCGTCCCAGACGGTGCAGTTCGCCCAGCACCGCATCAATCCCCTGGCCCGTCGCCCCATCCATCAACCCATGGACGTGGGGGTACGGGCCATCAATGCCGTGCTCACCGTGGGCCGGGGTCAGCGAATGGGGCTGTTCGCCGGCTCCGGTGTCGGCAAATCCGTGCTGCTTGGCATGATGACCCGGGGCTCGGTGGCGGATGTCGTCGTGGTGGGCCTCATCGGGGAGCGGGGCCGGGAGGTGAAGGAGTTCATCGAGGAGATCCTCGGCGCCGAGGGGCGCGAGCGCGCCGTGGTGGTGGCCGCCCCTGCCGATGCCTCGCCGCTGATGCGCCTCAAGGGGTGCGAGACGGCGCTCGCTATCGCCGAGTATTTCCGCGAGCAGGGGCTCAATGTGCTGCTGCTGATGGACTCCCTCACCCGCTACGCCCAGGCACAGCGGGAAATTGCACTGGCGGTGGGGGAGCCGCCGGCCACCAAGGGCTATCCCCCCTCGGTGTTTGCCAAATTGCCGGCGCTGGTGGAGCGGGCCGGCAACGGCAGCGACGGCCAGGGCTCCATCACCGCCTTTTTCACCGTGCTGACGGAGGGGGACGATCTGCAGGATCCCATCGCCGACGCGGCCCGGGCCATCCTCGATGGCCACATCGTGCTGGCGCGGGAGCTGGCGGATGCGGGCCACTATCCGGCCATCGACATCGAAAAATCCATCAGCCGGGTCATGCCCATGGTGACCTCACCGGAGCACATGGAGCTGGCGCGCACCTTCAAGCAGTTCTACTCCCTCTACCAGCAGAACCGGGATCTCATCACCATCGGCGCCTACAGCCAGGGATCGGATCCGCGCATCGACCGGGCCATCATCCAGAAACCCTATCTGGATCAGTTCTTGCAGCAGAAAATGCGCGAGGTCATTCACTACGATGAAGGCCTGCAATCCCTGCAACTGGTGGCCATGCCCCTGATGCGTTGACCGGTGGAGAGCCCTTATGAGTAAAGGATTGACGTTGCTGGCGAGTCGGCTGGAGGAGGCCGAACAGCAGGCCGCCATGGCGCTGGCCAAGGCCCAGCAGGATCTCAAGCTGTTCATGGATCAGCAAAACGCCCTCAACCAGTACCGCCAGATCTACCACCAGCAGTGGACGGAGCGCGGTCTGCAGGGGATCAGCCCCCAGCAGAACAGCCAGTATCACGCCTTCATCAACAAGCTCGAAAACGCGGCGACCCAGCAGTACCAAGGGGTGTTGCAAGTGCGCGAGGCGCTGGCCGAGTGCCGCACCCAGTGGCTCGAAGCCCAGCAGCGGCGCAAGGCGGTCGAGCTGCTGCTGGAGAAGAAGGCGGACAAGGTGCGCCAGAAGGCCCAGCGCCAGGAGCAGAAGATGCTGGATGACTACGCCATCCTGCGTCGTTATCACCAATCTGGCCTGTAATTTGCTTTCTTCCAGTCATGCGAGGCCGATGGGCCAAGCCATGACCGCACGTGCGGCCGTCACCGAATCGTCGTCAGGGATCCCAGCATGATACAGACCCCCTTGATTAGCACTCTCCCCCAGGCGCCTTCTGCCGATGGCAGCGCCACCCTGCTGGCTCCCACCGTCGGGGGCGAAGGGGGCGTGCAGCCGTCAGGCGAGGGCAAGGCCGCCTTCTCGCAAGCCATGGCCATGGCCCAGCTGATGGGCAAGGCGCCAGCCAGCCAGGGCAATCCAGCGCTCCAGGGGCCCGCCGAGGGCGCCCGGGAGGGGCTTGCCCCGGCTGCCAAATCTTTGGCGTCTGACGAGCCCGCCACCGAGTCCGTGTCTTCCTCGAAGGGGGCGGACGACGAGGGCGAGCTGCCTCCCGACGACTTCCTGCAACAGTTGCAAGCCTCCCTGCGCCAGGATGTGAGCCTGGTGGTGCCCCCGACATCGCCCGCCCTGGCCGGTGAGGCGGCGGTGCCTGTGGACGGCAACCCCTTGCCGCCTGGCGCCGCTGCGCCTGGGATGGCAGAGGGGGTGGGAATGGCAGAGGACGTGGGGTTGGCAGAGAGCGTGGAGGCGGCAGAGGGGAGCGCCTCCCTGCCGCAGATGGCGCTAGAGCGTCAGCATGAAGGGAACAAAACGAAAGCCATCCCCGGTGCGGCCCAAGGCGCCAGCGCCGTGCCAAGCGGTCAGGGGGCTCTGCCGCTGGGGGCCGAAGAGCCCCCCTTGGCCGATGACACTGCCGTGGCAGACCAGGGCGGGGTGACCCGCCAGCCCATGGCAGGCAAGGGAGCGGAGCCGGATGCCAAGGGGGTCGAGCCCCCTCTCTCGGGTCAGGAGCGTGCCGCCCTGCTCGCCAAAGTGGTGGCTGGAGAAAACGCCCAGGCTCCCACTGTCACCCGGGCTGACTCATCGCAAGAGGCACGGGTGACCAATCCCCTGGCGTCGGCCGGACAGGGGGCAACCGCTTCCCGTGCTGCCAGCGCCTATGGCGATGGCGTGATCCGGACGGTGGCGCAGGGGCCGGCCCCTGCAGCCACACCGGAGTCCGCTCCGCCCGCGACGGCGGCAGGGGCAGAGAAGGAGGCCCCTGTCGCCGGTGAGGCCAGACAGGCTGAGGCCGCGAGCGGGCAGGGAGCCCGTGCAGGGGCCGAGCCTGTAGCGAATGCAGGGAGCAGCCAGCCCGTGACGACGGACGACCCGGCCCCAGTCCAGGCGGCGCCGCAGATCCTGGCTCGTCATGAATCCCAGGGGGCACAGGCTCCCCTGACGGCCCTCTCGGCGGGCCTGGACCAGATGGAGAGCGCCCCCGTGGTGGCCGCCGGCGTTGCCGTGTCGGTGAAGCCCGCGGTGGACAAGTCCCGGCTCGATGAGCTGGGCAAACAGTCGGGGATGGAGGTCAAGGGCAGTGAACCCGCCGAGGGGAGCCAGCCTTTGCATCAGGCCCAGAGCCAGGTCGGCGAGAACAGACCGCTGGCCGAGGCGACCGTCAGACGAGAGCCCCAGAGCCTGCCCCACCTCAAGCTGGCGACCCCTGAGGCTCCCGAGCAGCTGCACCACAAGGTGAACCTGATGCTGGCGGACAAGCTGCAACAGGCGGAGATCCAGCTAGACCCCCTGGGGCTTGGCAAGATGAAGATCCAAATCCAGATGGATGCCTCCAGCCAGGCCAGCGTGCACTTCGTGGTGCAGCATGGCCAGACCCGTGAGATGCTGGAGCAGGCCATGCCGCGCCTGCGCGACATGCTGGCAGGGCAGGGGATCCAGCTCGGCCAGACCGTGGTGCAACAACAGGCGCAGCAGCAAGCCTTCCAGCAGCAGGGGCAGTCATCCTCCCAGGGTCAGTCCGGTTTCGGTGACCAGGGGCGACAGGGGGGAAATGGCGGCGGCAGCGATGGCAGAGAGGCCGAGGGGAGCGCTCGCAACCTCACGCTGCTGGTGGAATCGGCAAACGATGCCGGAATCGATTTCTATGCTTGATGCATTCTTAAGTAAGTTTATGATACCGAACAAGTTTGAGACTAGGGTGGACAAGGGATGGCAGACGATAACGAACTGACGCTGAAGGATCCGGCGGCAGGCAAGAAAAAGAAGCTGATCATGATAGTCGCCCTGGCCGTCGTGCTCCTTGGTGGGGGCGGCGCCGGCGCCTGGTTCATGCTCGCCGGTGGGGATGAGCCCGCTGCCGAAAAGAGCGAGGCCAAGCCGGAGGCGAACACGCCCCAGCCCTCGCTCTATGTGGGCATGCCCCGTCCCTTCGTGTTCAACGTGGCGGGAGGCCAGCGGGATCGGCTGGTGCAGATCAAGATCCAGCTGATGGTGCGCGGCACCGCCGACGAAACCCTGGCCAAACAGAACATTCCCCTGATCGAAGGCACCTTGCTGCGGGTCTTCAGCTCGGCGACCGCCGAACAGCTGATGACCTTCGAGGGCAAGGAGAAGCTGCGTCAGGATTCGCTGGAAGAATGCCGCCGGGTGCTGAACGACCTGGTCTCTTCTCCCGTAATCGAACAAGTGCTGTTTACCGGCTTTGTCATGCAATGAAAGGTGAAGCGTGAGCGATCTGTTAAGTCAGGACGAGATTGATGCCCTGCTGCACGGCGTCGACGATGTCGAGGAGGAGGAGCTGGGAGCAGCCGGGGATCCCGGTATCGCCCAGTTCGACTTCTCCTCCCAGGACCGCATCGTCCGCGGCCGCATGCCGACCCTGGAGCTGGTGAACGAACGGTTTGCCCGCCACATGCGCATCAGCCTGTTCAACATGATGCGGCGCACCGCCGAGGTCTCCATCAACGGCGTGCAGATGCTCAAGTTCGGCGAATATGTCCACACCCTGTTCGTGCCCACCAGCCTGAACATGGTGCGTTTCCGCCCCCTCAAGGGGACGGCGCTCATCACCATGGAGGCGCGGCTCGTCTTCATCCTGGTGGAGAACTTCTTTGGCGGTGATGGCCGCTACCACGCCAAGATCGAGGGGCGCGAGTTCACCCCCACCGAGCGGCGCATCATCCAGATGCTGCTCAAGCTGGTGTTCGAAGACTACAAGGATGCCTGGGCGCCGGTGATGGACGTGGGCTTTGAATACCTCGACTCCGAAGTGAACCCGGCCATGGCGAACATCGTCAGCCCCACCGAGGTGATCGTGGTGAGCTCCTTCCACATCGAGCTGGACGGCGGCGGCGGCGACTTCCACGTGGCCATGCCCTACTCCATGCTGGAACCCATCCGCGAACTGCTGGATGCGGGGGTGCAGAGCGACAAGGGGGATACCGACGTGCGCTGGAGCAAGGCCCTGCGCGACGAGATCATGGACGTCAAGGTGGAGCTCAAGGCCAAGCTGCTGGAGACCGAGCTCTCCTTGCGTGAGCTGATGGAGCTCAGACCCGGGGACATCATCCCGGTGGAGATGCCGGAGAACCTGCTGGTCTTTGTGGAGGATCTGCCTACCTTCCACGCCAAGATGGGGCGCACCAAGGAGAACGTGGCGCTCAAGATCACCGACAAAATCAAGCGCCCTGACGGGGTCAAGACAGAGATGCATCTGGTGACCCGCGGGGGCGTGCGCATTGATGGCGAAGCCGAGCTGGAAGAGCTCGAGCGAAGCATCTCTGACAAACACCCTGATTGATCCTCCCCTCGGGGGAGGTGTTGCAACACTGAGGAATTGAAGATGAGCGGAACCGATGACGAGCAGGATTTGATGGCTGACGCCTGGGCGGCCGCACTGGAGGAGCAGGTTACGGCCGAAGCCAAGCCTGCCCCCCTGGAGGAGTTGAAGGACGAAGCCCCCATCAGCGCCGAAGAGCGGCGCAAGCTGGACACCATTCTGGACATCCCGGTGACCATCGCCATGGAAGTGGGCCGCAGCCAGATCAGCATTCGCAACCTGCTGCAACTGAACCAGGGCTCGGTGGTGGAGCTGGATCGGGTGGCGGGTGAACCCCTGGACGTGCTGGTCAACGGCACCCTGATCGCCCACGGCGAGGTGGTGGTGGTGAACGACAAGTTCGGTATCCGCCTTACCGACGTCATCAGCCAGATTGAAAGGATCAAGAAGCTCAAATGATCCGTGTGCTCCCGTTGTGGCTGTTTTCCCTGCCTGCCCTGGCCAACCCGGGGGTAGGGGCCAATCCCCCCAGCCTCACCTCCTGGCTGCTCTCCAGCCTGATGGTGATCGGCCTCATCCTGGTGCTCGGCTTCCTGCTCAAGAAGAGCAAGCTCTCCCAGGTGATGGGAGGGGGCCAGATGAAGGTCATCGCCACCCTGCCCCTTGGCTACAAGGAGAAGCTGATGGTGGTCAAGGTGGGCGGCCAGCAACTGCTGGTCGGGGTGACGCCGCAGCAGGTCAACTTCCTCTATCGCCTGGAGGAGCCGCTGGACGAGAGCCAGCCTCAGGCGTTCTCCGAGCAACTGGGCAAACTGATGGGCAAGCATGAAAAACGTTAACTGGACAGGGTGGCTGGCACTGCTCTCCCTGGTGCTCTCGCCCCTGGCGATGGCCCAGGACGGCATGTCGGCACTCACCGTCAAGACCATGGCGGATGGCAGTCAGGAGTACAGCCTGACCCTGCAGGTGCTGGCGCTGATGACCGCGCTCTCCTTCCTGCCGGCCATGGTGATCATGATGACCTCCTTCACCCGGATCATCGTGGTGCTCGGCATCCTGCGCCAGGCCATCGGTCTGCAGCAGAGCCCCTCCAACCAGGTGCTGATCGGCATCGCCCTCTTCATGTCGTTTTTCATCATGTCGCCGGTGCTGGATCGCATCAACAACGAGGCGCTGCAGCCCTATCTGGCCGAGACCATCGGGGCCAAGGAGGCCCTGGAGAAGGCGGAGCTGCCCATTCACCAGTTCATGCTGGCCCAGACCCGGGTCAAGGATCTCAATACTTTCATGGAGATAGCGAACGTGCAGGTGGCAGAGCCTGCGGACGTGCCGCTACGGGTGCTGATCCCGGCCTTTGTCACCAGCGAGCTCAAGACCGCTTTCCAGATAGGCTTCATGTTGTTTCTGCCTTTCCTGGTCATCGATCTGGTGGTCGCCAGTATCCTGATGGCCATGGGGATGATGATGCTCTCCCCCATGCTGGTCTCCCTGCCGTTCAAGCTGATGCTGTTCGTCATGGTGGATGGCTGGAACCTCATTCTGGGCTCCCTGGCCACCAGCTTCGGGCTGGGCTCGGGTGGTTAGGGGCAGACCCTCCCCCCGGCTCTCCCCTTCACTCGGGGAGGAAGCGAAGAGGCCTCTCTTTCTTTCGAAGGAGGAGGCCAGGAGGATGCGGCCCTGGGCAAACCCATCAAAAGGAGCGAGCAATGAGTCCTGAAACCTTCGTCGACGTCTTTCGCGAGGCGCTTTGGCTGGTGACCATCATGGTGTGCGCCGTGATCCTGCCGAGCCTGATGGTGGGGTTGGTGGTCGCCATCTTCCAGGCCGCCACCTCCATCAACGAACAGACCTTGAGCTTCCTGCCCCGTCTGGTGGTCACCCTGCTGGCCCTGGGAGCGGGTGCTCACTGGGGATTGCAGAGTCTGATGGACTTCTTCCAGCTGATGGTGAGCCAGATCCCCGAGGTGGTGGGCTGATGCCAGCCAAGGGCCACCCTTTCGCTCTGGCCGAGGCAGACCGGGGCCTGCGTCCTCCCGTTGGCTTGCCCCTGCCGGGAGTGCCGCTGTCATGACCTACACCACGGCGCTCATCATGGAGTGGCTCTCCTCCATCCTTTGGCCCCTGGCCCGGGTGAGCAGTCTCCTGATGGTGATGGCGGTCTTCGGCAGCCGGCTCGCCCCCGCCCATATCCGTATCGGCCTGGCGCTGGCGATCACCCTCATCATCGCCCCCCTGCTGCCCCCGATGCCGAAGATCGAGCTCTTCTCCCTCGGCAGCTTCCTGGTGCTGGGGCAGCAACTGCTCATCGGCATCGCGCTCGGCCTCATGACCCAGTTCCTGCTGGAGACCTTCGTGATGGCGGGTCAGGTCATCGCCATGCAGACCAGCCTGGGCTTTGCCACCCTGGTGGATCCCATGAACGGCCAGTCGGCTCCCGTGGTGGGCCAGTTCTACCTGATGCTGGCGACCCTGGTGTTTCTCGCGGTGGACGGCCACCTGCTGATGCTGCGCATGGTGGTGCTGAGTTTCGAAACCCTGCCGGTATCTGACAGCGGGCTCACCCTGCCTGCCATCCGCAGCCTGGTGAGCTTTCTCGGGGTCATGTATCAGGCTTCTCTGGTGATGGCGCTCTCGGCCATCATCGCCCTGCTGCTGATCAACTTCGCGTTCGGGGTGATGACCCGTGCGGCCCCCCAGCTCAACATCTTCAGCATCGGCTTTGCGGTCAGCATGATGTCGGGGCTCTTCATCCTCTGGCTCACCATAGGTGGCTTCATGGGGCACTTCGACGCGCTCTGGGAGCGGGTGCAGGAGACCAGCTGCGAGCTCATCAACGTCCAGTGCTTCGGGGGCCAGCATGACTGAGGCCCTCCCGGTTGCGGCCCTTTTGCCGCCACTCTGGCAGGCCGCCAGTCGGCTGATGCCGGCAGGAGGCCAGCATGGCTGATACCGATCAGGAACGCACAGAACAACCCACGGGCAAACGACTGCAACAGGCCCGGGAAAAAGGGCAGATTGCACGCTCCAAGGAGCTGGGTACCGCCAGCGTCCTGCTGGCGACCGTGTTCGGCCTCCTGATGATCAAGGAGAGTCTGGCAGGGGCCATGATCAAGGTGCTCACCATGGGCTTTACCCTGGACCGGGATCAGGCGTTCGACCCCAATGCCATGGGGGCCATGGTGCCCGCCCTGCTGGGGGAGCTGATCCAGCCTCTGGGGCTGCTGTTCATGCTGGTGATCATCGCCGCCTTCGTCGGCAACACCCTGCTCGGCGGGATGAACTTCTCCTCCGAGGCCATGCTGCCCAAGTGGAGCAAGCTGAGCCCCCTGAGCGGCATCAAAAGGATGTTTGGGGTGCAATCTCTGGTGGAACTTGTCAAATCCATCGCAAAAGTGGTGTTTATCAGTCTGTTCGCCTGGTGGATGCTGTCGAGCCAGTTCAACCATCTGCTGAATCTCTCTCTTGAGGGCTTTCCCGGCGGCATCGTCGATGCCCTGGACCTGCTGCTCTGGATGCTGATCATCCTCTGCTGCGCCCTGATCCCCATTGTCGCCATCGATGTGCCGTTCCAGAGCTGGAACCACAATCGCCAGCTCAAGATGACCAAGCAGGAGATCAAGGACGAGTTCAAGGACAGCGAAGGCAAGCCCGAGGTCAAGGGGCGGATACGCCAGTTGCAGATGCAGATGGCCATGCGCCGCATGATGGGGGATGTCCCCAAGGCCGATGTGATCATCACCAACCCGACCCACTACTCGGTGGCGCTCAAATACGATGCGGGCAAGCCGGGGGCTGCGCCCAAGGTACTGGCCAAGGGGGTCGACGAGGTGGCGATGAAGATCCGGGAGATCGGGCGCGAATACGACATCCCCGTCATGTCCTCCCCGCCGCTCACCCGGGCCCTTTACCACGCCACCGAGATTGGCCAGGAGATCCCGGAGGGGCTCTTCGCCGCCGTCGCCCAGGTGCTGGCCTATGTCTATCAGCTCAAGAAGTTCCGCCGTGGCCGCGGCCGGCGCCCGACCCCCATCGCCAAGGATCTGCCCATTCCACCTGAGTTTCGCAAATAACGCAGTGGTGGCAGCCTGATCCCGGGTGCTCTCCCTTTTGCCCCGCGTTTCGCAAATAAAGCGGTGGGATGGCCCCACCATCCGATCTCTCTCTTGTGTCGCAAACAAGGCCGCAATCTCCCTGTCGAGGCGCGTCGCCTCGCCCCATGGCCTGGGCTGGCCTTTGGCCTGCTTGGTGAAGGCAGCTTCCCCTCTGTCACCATTCCCCGTGACGCCAACGACGGACTTCTGACAGCGTTAAAATAAAAGCCTTACAAATCAACACATTGAATCCTTGGCTTGATATTTGCTTTAATCTGCTATTGGCAGTTTATCATTGAGATGCACGATGGGATTCAAAGCGGGACTGGGCCGTTTCAAAGAGTACAAGTGGCTGCTCAGCAGAGGGGTAGGGACGCCGCTGCTGGTATTGGCCTCTCTGGGGATGGTGGTACTCCCCATTCCGCCCCTGATGCTGGATATCCTCTTTTCCTTCAATATCGCCCTCTCCATCGTGGTGCTGCTGGTGGCGGTCTATACCCGCCGCCCCCTGGAATTTGCCGCCTTCCCCACCGTCTTGCTGATTGCCACCCTGCTGCGGCTCGCCCTCAACGTCGCCTCCACCCGGGTGGTGTTGCTGGAAGGCCACAACGGCAGCGCGGCGGCAGGCCATGTGATCGAGGCGTTCGGCAACGTGGTGATCGGCGGCAACTATGCCGTGGGCATTATCGTCTTCATGATCCTGGTGATCATCAACTTCGTGGTGGTCACCAAGGGTGCGGGCCGGATCTCCGAGGTGAGCGCCCGCTTCACCCTTGACGCCATGCCCGGCAAGCAGATGGCCATCGATGCGGACCTGAACGCCGGTCTCATCAACCAGGAAGAGGCCAAGAAGCGCCGTCAGGACGTGACTCAGGAAGCGGACTTCTACGGCTCCATGGACGGTGCCTCCAAATTCGTGAAGGGGGATGCCATCGCGGGCATCATGATCCTCTTCATCAATATCATCGGCGGCTTCATCATCGGCATGATGCAGCACCAGCTCACCTTCGGCGAAGCGGCCCAGGTCTATACCCTGCTCGCCATCGGTGACGGTCTGGTCGCCCAGATCCCCTCGCTCCTGCTCTCCATTGCCGCGGCCATCATCGTTACCCGTCAGAATACCGACCAGGACATGGGGACAGCGGTACTCGGCCAACTGTTCGAAAATCCCAAGGCGCTGGTGATCTCCGCCGGCATCCTGCTGATGATGGGCAGCGTACCCGGCATGCCGCACCTGGCTTTCCTGAGCCTGGGGGCGGTGGCGGCGGCGGGCGCCTGGTGGTTGCTGCGCCGCGAGAAGCAGAACAAGGCGAAGGCGGCGAGCGGCGAACTCATGCCGGCCCAGGGGGATGCCCCGGTGGAGCAGAAGGATCTCAGCTGGGACGACGTCATGCCGGTGGACATCATCGGCCTGGAGGTGGGTTATCAGCTGATCCCGCTGGTGGACAAGAATCAGGGGGGCGAGCTGCTCAACCGGATCAAGGGGGTGCGCAAGAAGCTCTCCCAGGAGCTGGGCTTTCTGGTGCCTGCCGTCCACATTCGCGACAACCTGGATCTTGCCCCCAACCAGTACCGCATCACCCTGATGGGTGTGAGCACGGGGGAAGCCACCGTCTATCACGACAAGGAGATGGCCATCAACCCGGGGCAGGTGTTCGGCCAGATCCACGGTATCGCTACCCAGGATCCGGCGTTCGGGCTGGAGGCGGTCTGGGTCGCCAAGGAGCAGGTCTCCCAGGCCCAGACCCTTGGCTACACCGTGGTCGATGCGGCCACCGTGGTGGCTACCCACCTGAGCCAGATCCTCTCCAACCATGCGGCGCTGCTGCTGGGTCATGACGAGGTGCAACAACTGCTCGACATGATAGGGAAGCATCAGAGCAAGCTGGTGGAAGGACTGGTTCCCGAGGTGATCAGCATGGGCAACCTGGTGAAGGTATTGCAGAATTTGCTCAATGAAGGCGTGCCAATTCGCGATATGCGCACTATCCTGCAGACCCTCGTGGAATATGCGCCCCGCAGCCCGGACCCGGAAGTGCTGACCGCAGCCTGCCGGATCGCCCTGCGCAGATTGATTGTGCAGGAGATTGCCGGCCCCGAACCCGAGCTGCCGGTGATCACCTTGTCACCAGAACTGGAACGTATATTGCATCAATCCCTGCAAGCAGGTGGGGGAGATGGCGCCGGTATCGAACCGGGACTGGCGGAGCGGATGCAACGCTCCCTGGTGGAGGCCACTCAACGACAAGAACTGGAAGGCCAGCCGGCCGTGCTTCTGACATCGGGGATATTGCGCAATACCCTGGCGAAATTTGTCAAGAATGCCATTCCTGGATTACGCGTGCTGTCCTATCAGGAAGTGCCTGACGACAAGCAGATCCGCATCGTCAGTGCGGTGGGACAGGGCTAGTTAGCGGAGATGACGGGTGAAGATTAAGCGGTTTTTTGCCAAAGACATGCGCACGGCGCTGGCCGAGGTCAAGGAGACTCTCGGACCCGATGCCGTCATCATGTCCAACAAAAAGGTCACCGGTGGGGTGGAGATAGTCGCGGCCGTCGATTATCAATCCCAGGTACCGGGGCCCAAAGACGCGCCGGTTCGCCGTCAGTTGAATGAAGAGAGCGTCAATATCTCGTCTGCGGGCAAGCAGATGACGAGGTCGGCGCCACCCAAGGAACAGAACGAATACTACGCCGATACCCTGGCGGCCCTGCTGGCACGCCAGCAGAAGCTCAATCCGGCCAACCCGGCGGGTGGCAATGGCGCCCCGGGATCATGGTCTGGCAGCGGAGCGGGCAACGGTCAGTCAGCCTCGGCCTCCTGGCCCGCCAATGGCGCTGCCGGCACCCAGTCCGCCGGACTGGCGGGCGCGGCCAGTGCTCCCAGAACCCTGGCCGAACAGGGCCAGTGGGGCGCCGCTCCCGAGCCCGCCAAGCCCAAGGCCCGTCCTGCCGCCGCCCCGCGCCAGGTCCAGTCCGCCCAGCGGGATCAGGAGATGGAGGGGATGCGCAAGGAGATGGCCAGCATCCGCAAGCTGCTGGAGCACCAGATCTCCGGCCTGATGTGGCAGGAGGTGGAGCGCCGTGAACCCATGCGCGCCCTGCTCATCAAGGAACTCAAGAAGATGGGGTTCGACGATGCCTTTGCCGATCAGCTGGCGGGCCTCATCCCCGAAGACATGCCGATCCATCAGGCCATGGCCCAGCTGGCCGAGGTGCTGACGGCCCAGCTCAAGATCAGCGAGGACGAGATCCTGCGTCAGGGGGGGGCGGTGGCCCTGCTCGGGCCGACCGGGGTGGGCAAGACTACCACCATCGCCAAGCTGGCGGCCCGCTTTGCCATGAAGTATGGCGCCGAGCAGGTGGCGCTCATTACCACGGACAACTACCGGATCGGTGCCCACGAACAGTTGCAGACCTATGGTCGCATCATGGGTTGCCCGGTGCGCCAGGTGCGGGACGCCGAAGAGTTGGCCAGTGCCCTCTATCAGTTCCGCCATCGCCGGCTGGTGCTCATCGACACCGCCGGGGTGGGTCAGCGGGATATCCGCCTGACCGAACAGCTCGACACCCTGGTGAAGAATGCCAAGGTGCGCATCCGCAGTTATCTGGTCATGTCGGCCACCTCCCAGCGACGGGTGATGCAGGAGGCGGTGGATCACTTCCGGCGCATTCCGCTCTCCGGCTGCATTCTGACCAAGCTAGACGAGAGCCTGAATCTGGGTGAAGTGATCAACGTGTGCATTCAAAACGCCCTGCCCATCAGTTACATCACCGACGGGCAACGGGTGCCGGAAGATATTCAAGTTGCCAACGCGGCGCTGCTGGTCGGTGCCGCCATGGGGTCGCTGGAACGGGAAGCAGAAGATCCCTATTTCTGGGGATCGGGTTTTGGCGAATCCGAAGATTCGGAGTTTTATGAGTAACATGTATATGGATCAGGCGAGTGGTCTGCGCAAAATGCGTCAAAACAATCGAGTGAAAGTGATCGCCGTGTCCGGAGGCAAGGGGGGCGTCGGCAAGACCAACGTGACCCTGAACGTGGCGGGAGCCATGGCCGCCCAGGGCAAGCGGGTGTTGGTGCTGGACGCCGACCTTGGTCTGGCCAACGTCGACGTCATGCTGGGGCTGAGGGTGCATCGCAACCTCTCCCATGTGCTGGCCGGGGAGTGCACCATAGACGACATCATCGTCGAGGGGCCCTACGGCATGATGATAGTGCCGGCCACCTCGGGCACTCAGTCCATGGTCGAGCTCTCCCCCGTGCAGCACGCCGAGCTCATCCGCGCCTTCAGCGAGATGAAGACCCAGGTGGACGTGTTGCTGGTGGACACGGCGGCGGGGATTTCCGACATGGTGCTGAGTTTCACCCGTGCCGCCCAGGACATCATGGTGGTAGTGTGCGATGAACCCACCTCCATCACGGATGCCTACGCGCTCATCAAGATCCTCTCCAAGGATCACGGTGTGTTCCGCTTCAAGGTGGTGGCCAACATGGTCCGCTCCCTGCGCGAGGGGCAGGAGCTGTTCGCCAAGCTGACCCGGGTCACCGACCGCTTCCTGGATACCTCCCTGGAACTGGTGGCCTGCGTGCCTTACGACACCAACCTGCGGGCCGCGGTGCGCAAGCAGAAACTGATAGTTGAAGCGTTTCCAAAATCCCCTGCCGCCCTGGCATTTCGTGCCCTGGCGAACAAGGCGGCGAGCTGGCCCATCCCGAATCAGCCGGGCGGCCACCTCGAATTTTTCCTGGAAAACTTGTTGCAAAAGCCGGTCATAACACAGGAAGACTCCCGTGAATAAAGCCCAAGCATACTTGCGTCATCAGGATTCCTACGTGCTGGTTGAGCGACACGCTCCGCTGGTCAAGCGGATTGCCCAGCATTTATTGGCTCGCCTGCCAAGCAGTGTCTTGCTGGATGACCTGATCCAGGCAGGTATGATTGGGCTGCTCGAAGCTTCCCGCAACTTTGACGGCAGCAAGGGCGCCAGCTTTGAAACCTATGCCGGCATCCGCATCCGTGGTGCCATGCTCGACGAGATCCGCCGTGGGGACTGGGTGCCCCGTTCGGTGCACCGCAACAGCCGTGCCATCGCAGAAGCGATCGAGAACGTGGAGCAGGCCCATGGCCGGGATGCCAGAGACACCGAGGTGGCCGCCAATATGGGGGTGTCCCTCGGGGAGTACCATGCCATGCTGCAGGATGTTTCCTGCGGCAAGATCATCGGCATCGAGGATCTGGGCGTCAGCGAAGATGTCATCGGTCATCCCGATGACGGCAACGGTCAGGGAGGATTCGACGATCTGGCGGCCGAGCGCTTCCAGGGGGCCCTGGCGGAGCACATCGCCCGCCTGCCGGAGCGGGAGGCGCTGGTGCTGTCCCTTTATTACGATGAAGAGCTGAATCTGCGCGAGATCGGTGAAGTATTGAGTGTGAGTGAGTCTCGGGTGAGCCAGATTCATAGTCAGGCCATGCACAGGCTGCGCGCCCGTTTGCGAGATTGGAATTTATAAGTGGTTGTACTGGCTACACTGGAGCACAACTCTAAGGCATAATCCGCACCATAAAACCTGCGATCTGCATCATGTAAGTGAGCCGTCTTGGCGGCTATTTAGGAGGAACTTTGGACAAGAACATGAAAATCCTCATCGTCGATGACTTTTCAACGATGCGCCGGATTATCAAGAACTTGCTGCGTGACCTGGGATACAACAATACCCATGAAGCAGACGATGGCAACACGGCGTTGCCGATGCTGAAAAATGGCGACTTCCAGTTCGTGGTCACCGACTGGAACATGCCTGGCATGCAGGGCATCGACCTGCTCAAGGCGATTCGCCTCGACGACAAGCTCAAGCACCTGCCGGTTCTGATGGTGACTGCCGAAGCCAAACGCGAGCAGATCATCGAAGCCGCCCAGGCCGGGGTCAATGGCTATATCGTCAAGCCGTTCACCGCTGCCACCCTCAAAGAGAAGCTCGACAAAATCTTTGAACGTATCGGCTAAGGAGCGGCAGGGATGAAGGCCAAAACGAGTGCCATGATCTCGCTTGACCAGGCAAGGATGCTGGTTGCCCACCTGGAGCGGGAAGAGTTTGAACAGGCCGATACCATCCTCGCCGATGTGTGTGCCCCCAATGCGGCGGCCCTGTTTGACAAGGTGGGGCAGCTGACCCGCCAATTGCACAACTCATTGCAGGATTTTCGCCTGGATCCCAGGATCCCCGACTTGGCCACCCATGAGATCCCGGATGCCCGAGAGCGTCTGAGCTATGTCATCGACATGACGGACAAGGCGGCCAATCGCACCATGGATGCGGTCGAGGCAAGCCTTCCCATCGCCGATCGACTCAACGACAACATTCAGCTGGTCATGCCCAACTGGAATGCCCTGATGAGCCGGGATCTCGAGCTGGGTCAATTCAAGGCGCTGTGCCATCAACTGAATGATTTTATTAAGGCTTCTGAGACGGATGCCGATAAGTTACGACAACTGCTGACGGAAATTCTGATGGCTCAGGATTTCCAGGACCTGACCGGTCAGATGATCCGCAAGGTGATCAAACTGGTGCAGGAAGTTGAAACGAAGTTGATAGAGATGCTGACCATGTTCGGTGAGGGCGTTAGCGACAATTCGGCACGTAGCCTGCCAGTGAGCGGCATCGAGGCGGAAGGCCCCATCATGAACCCGCAGACCCGCTCAGATGTGGTCAATGGTCAAGATGATGTGGACGATCTGCTGTCTAGCCTGGGATTCTAATGGAGTGACGCATGGCCTTCGAAGTTGATGAAGACATACTGCAAGACTTTTTGGTCGAAGCATCAGAAATATTGGAACAGTTGTCTGAACAACTGGTCGACTTGGAAAAGCGGCCCGATGACAAGAACCTGTTGAACGCCATCTTCCGCGGCTTCCACACCGTCAAGGGGGGAGCGGGCTTCCTCTCCCTCACCGAACTGGTGGATGTCTGTCACGGTGCCGAGAACCTGTTCGACATGCTGCGCAACGGCAAGCGGACCCTCAGTGCCGAGCTGATGGATGTCATCTTGCAGGCGCTGGATGCCATCAACGTCATGTTTGCCCAGGTCCAGAACCGCGAAGAGATAAGCCCCGCTTCTCCCGATCTGCTGCACGATCTGCACGAGCTGTGCAAGCCGGAAGGGCAGGAGCAGCTGCGTACCGCCAGCGTGGCGGCCCAGCCAGCACCCGAGCCTGAGCCCGAACCCGTACCAGAACCCGAGGTCATCGCCGAGGTGGCGCCTGTCGCCGTCAATGGCGGTGGCTCCATCGACGAGATCTCCGCCGACGAATTTGAACGCCTGCTCGATGAGCTGCACGGTGT
Source organism: Aeromonas sp. s10 (assembly GCF_040907975.1). Taxonomy (NCBI): domain Bacteria; kingdom Pseudomonadati; phylum Pseudomonadota; class Gammaproteobacteria; order Aeromonadales; family Aeromonadaceae; genus Aeromonas; species Aeromonas sp. s10. Next base: position 106,468 of record NZ_JBFOCV010000026.1, read on the forward strand.
CGGCAAAGCGCCGACGGTCTCTGCCGCCCCCGTGCTGAGCGGGTCAGGTGACATCACAGACGACGAATTCGAAGCCCTGCTCGACCAGCTCCATGGTCAGGGCCAGCACGGTGGTGCCCCCGATCTGGCACCTTTGCAGTCGGTCCAGAAAGAGGTGGACGAGCTCATCGACGACGATGAGTTCGAGCGCCTGCTGGATGAACTGCACGGCCGTGGCCAGGCGCCCCAGCACAGTCTGGCACCTGCTCCTGCGCCCGCTCCCGAACCCAAGGCCCCGGCACCCGCTGCCCCCGCAGCCCCGGTGACGCCGCCCAAGGCGCCAGTGGCCGCCAAACCCGCGCCGGTAGAGCCCCCAGCGCCAGCCAGGGCCGCTCCTGCCAAGCAGGCCGCTCCCGCCGAGAGCAGCGCGGTACAGAGCGATACCACGGTGCGGGTGGATACCAAGACCCTGGACGTCATCATGAACATGGTGGGCGAACTGGTGCTGGTGAGAAACCGCCTGGTGAGCCTCGGCATCGCCAGCAATGACGAAGAGATGTCCAAGGCTGTCGCGAACCTCGACGTCGTGACCGCCGATCTGCAGGGCGCGGTCATGAAGACCCGCATGCAGCCTATCAAGAAAGTATTCGGCCGCTTCCCGCGCGTGGTGCGCGATCTGGCTCGTACCCTCAAGAAGGAGATCGAGCTGGTGATGGTGGGTGAGGACACGGATCTGGACAAGAACCTTGTGGAGGCCTTGGCCGACCCCCTGGTTCACCTGGTGCGCAACTCCTGCGACCATGGCGTCGAGATGCCGGACGTGCGCGAGAAGGCGGGCAAACCCCGTCAGGGCACCATCACCCTGAGCGCCTCCCAGCAAGGGGACCACATTCTGCTCTGCATCGAGGATGACGGCGCAGGGATGGACCCGGAGAAGCTCAAGTCCATCGCCATCAGCCGTGGCGTGCTCGATGCTGACAGCGCGGCGCGCATGAGCGACAACGATGCCTACAACCTGATCTTTGCCCCCGGCTTCTCCACCAAGTCGGAGATCTCCGACATCTCCGGCCGTGGAGTGGGCATGGACGTGGTGAAGACCAGCATCGTCAGCCTCAATGGCTCGGTGCACATCGATTCCACCTGGGGCAAGGGCACCCGTCTCGAGATCAAGGTTCCCCTGACCCTGGCCATTCTGCCGACCCTGATGGTGGAGGTGGGTCAGCAGACCTTCGCCCTGCCCCTCGGTTGCGTGAATGAAATTTTCCACCTGGATCTGAAAAAGGCCAACGTGGTGGATGGCCAGCTCACCATCATCGTCCGTGACAAGGCGATTCCGCTGTTCTACCTGCACAAGTGGCTGGTACGCGGTGCCGGCAAGACGGCCCGCCAGGACCAGGGTCACGTGGTCATCGTCCAGATAGGGACCCAGCAGGTGGGCTTCGTGGTAGACAACCTCATCGGTCAGGAAGAGGTGGTGATAAAGCCCCTGGACAACCTGCTGCAAGGTACCCCCGGCATGGCCGGCGCCACGATTACCAGCGACGGCGGCATCGCCCTCATTCTGGATGTGCCCAGCCTGCTCAAGGCCTATGCCCGTCGCCACTGAGCGCCAGGCTCAAGGAGTTAAAAGAATAACAATGGCAGTCAAGGTATTAGTGGTCGACGATTCGAGTTTCTTCCGCCGTCGGGTCAGCGAAATCATCAATCAGGATCCCCTGATGACGGTGATCGACACGGCCCAGAACGGGCGGGAGGCGGTAGACAAGGCGCAGCAGTTGCGGCCCGACGTCATTACCATGGACATTGAAATGCCGGTGCTCGACGGCATCAGCGCCGTGCGCGAGATCATGGCCAAGTGTCCGACCCCCATCCTGATGTTCTCCTCCCTGACCCACGAGGGAGCCAAGGCAACACTGGATGCGCTGGATGCGGGCGCCCTCGATTTTCTGCCCAAGAAGTTTGAAGACATCGCCCGGGACAAGGACGAAGCCGTCAACCTGCTGCAGCAGCGGGTCAAGGAGATCGCTCGCAAACGCTTCCTGATGGCGACCCGGCCCCGTGCCCCCGAGCCTGCCGCCCGGCCCGCCGTCACGGGGGGCCTGAATCGCCCCTTGGCCGAACGCCAGCCCGAGCCTGTGCGGGCAGCGGCGGCTCCCGCCGCGTTCAAGCGCAGTGGCAAGAGTTACCAGCTGGTTGCCATCGGTACCTCCACCGGCGGGCCGGTGGCACTGCAGAACGTGCTGACCAAGCTGCCGGGGGATTTCCCTCATCCCATTCTGCTGATCCAGCACATGCCAGCCACCTTCACCGCTGCCTTTGCCGCCCGCCTCAACGGGCTGTGCCAGATAGGGGTCAAGGAGGCGCAGGACGGCGACGTGCTCAAGCCGGGTCAGGCCTATCTTGCCCCCGGTGGCAAGCAGATGCTGCTGGAAGGGCGCGGGCCCGGTGCCCGTCTTCGCATCATCGATGGCAATGACAAGGTCAACTACAAACCCTGCGTGGACATTACCTTCGCCTCCGCTGCCAAGACCTATGGCGACAAGGTGCTGGCCATCGTCCTGACCGGCATGGGTGCGGATGGCCGCGACGGTGCCCGTCTGCTCAAGGAGCAGGGGGCGACCATCTGGGCGCAGGATGAAGCCTCCTGCGTGGTCTATGGCATGCCCCAGGCCGTTGCCAAGGCGGGCATAGCAAGCGAATCCCTGCCGCTGGATCGGGTGGCCCAGCGCATTCTGGTCGAGTTGGGTCGCTGACCATGGGCATGCTCGGCCTGGTGCTGGCGCTGGGGGCCGTCGCCATCGCCCAGTGGTGGCATGGCGGCAGCCTGCTGACCCTGCTGGATGGCCCGGCCTTTGTCATCGTCGTCGGGGGAACCTGGGGGGCGGTGATCTTGCAGACTCCCCGCAGGTACCTGCTCAGTGCCCTGAGGCAGGCGACCTGGATGCTGTTTCCGCCGCAGCTGGATCTTGCGGAGCAGGCCGAGCGCCTGAAGGCGTGGGCCCAGTTCGCCCGCCAGCAAGGCTTGCTGGCGCTGGAAAACCAGGCCGAGGCCGAGCCCGATCCCTTCACCCGCCAGGGGCTTTCCATGATTGTGGATGGCGTCTCCATCGAGGATATCCGCAGCCTGCTGGAGGCGGATATCGACATCGAGCAGGAGCGCAACGAGCACTCGGCCAGGGTGTTCGAGTCCATGGGGGGATACAGTCCCACCATCGGCATCATCGGGGCCGTGATTGGCCTCATCCAGGCCATGTTTCATCTGGAGGAGCCAGGCACCCTGGGGGCGGGCATTGCCGTGGCCTTCGTCGCCACCATCTACGGGGTGGGTTTTGCCAACTTGCTCTATCTGCCGATTGCGAATCGGCTGCGCGCCTTCCACTACCATTACGGCCTCTATCAGGAGATGACCCTGGAGGGGCTTCTGGCCATCGCCCACGGGGAGAACGGCCCGCAGGTTGAAAGGCGGTTACGGGCTTATCTGAAAGGGGAGTAGCCATGCGCAAGCGCTATCGTTTGCACCTGCAAGGGCGAGAGCATCTCGATCGCTGGCTGGTCTCCTATGCCGATTACATGACGCTCATCTTCGCCCTTTTCGTGGTGCTCTACTCCGTTGCCATCGTCAACAAGGAGGAGTACCGCGCCGTCATCGAGGGCATGACCCAGGCCTTCAACCAGGCGCCGCGCAGCGATGGCCTGCTGGAAGGGCGGGGCAATTCCTTGCTGGACAACCCGGTCTCGACCGCCCGCAGCCTGCTGGAGAGCCAGGCCTCTGCGTCCCCTTCGCGGGCCCCCATCACGGGCACGCCCGTCTCGCAAGATGGCACGGCTCTTGCGCAGATCGACATGCAGATCCAGGAGTCCATGGGCGCCCTGGTCGATGCGGGGGTGGTGAAGCTTGCGCAGGATGACAACTGGCTGACGGTGGAGCTGAGTTCAGGTCTCCTGTTCAACAGTGGTAGCGCTTTTCTGGGGAGCAATGCCGCCCCTGTGCTCGATACGCTTTCAGGTATTCTCAAACCGGTCGATAACTATGTCAGGGTGCGGGGCTACACGGATAACCAACCGATAAACAACGAAATTTTCCGCTCCAACTGGACATTGTCAGCGGCCCGCGCCGAAGCAGTGCTCAATGCCCTGGTGGGCAAGGGGGTGGCTCCCGGTCGGCTCGCCTACGAGGCGTACGGAGAGTTTTCCCCCTTCGTCGACAATGGCACCGAGCAGGGACGATTACAGAATCGCAAGGTGGTGGTCGCCATATCCAGGTTCGCCTGGGTGCCGCCAGCCCCCGTCAAACCGCTGACGGTGGCACCGGTGCAGGACGCACCGCAGAGTGTCGACAGTGAAAAGATCAGGGTGATCGCGCTGCCCGGTGGGGGCATACGCATAACAACAAGGCAGGATTGATACAGTGATTGTTTGGACGGTTGCCAATCAGAAAGGTGGAGTCGGTAAAACCACCACGGTCGTCTCCCTGGCGGGCATTCTGGCCCAGCGTGGCCAGCGGGTACTGCTGATCGACACCGACCCCCACGCCTCCCTGACCTCCTATCTCGATTTCGACTCGGACAGGCTGGAAGGCACCCTGTACGAGTTGTTCCAGGCGGCCAAACCCAGCGCCGAGCTGGTCAACCGGATGACCCTCAAGACCCGATTCGAGAACATCAGCCTGCTGCCCGCCTCGATTACCCTGGCCACGCTGGATCGGGTGATGGGCAACCGGGAAGGGATGGGGCTGGTGCTCAAGCGCGCTCTGCTGCGGGTGCAGGATCAGTTCGACTACGTGCTCATCGACTGTCCGCCGGTGCTGGGGGTCATGATGGTGAACGCGCTGGCGGCCTGCGATCGCATCCTGGTGCCGGTACAGACCGAATTCCTGGCCCTCAAGGGGCTGGAGCGGATGATGAAGACCTTCGAGATCATGCAGCGCTCCAAGCGGGAGAAGTTCCGCTACACCATCATTCCGACCATGTTTGACAAGCGTACCCGCGCCTCCCTGATGACATTGCAGTCCATCAAGGAGCAGTATGGGGAGGCGGTGTGGAATGCGGTCATTCCCATCGACACCAAATTCAGGGATGCCAGTCTGGTGCACATTCCTCCCTCCATCTATGCACCGGGCAGCCGGGGCACCTATGCCTATGAGACCCTGCTCAACCATCTCGACGCGCTGGAGCGTCAACGGACCCAGGAGGTGATGCCGTGAGAGAGACCACCCAGGTTCGGGCCATGGACGACTATTTCCACTCCCTGCTGCTGGACGATGCCCTGCTGCGGGAAGATCCCGAAGACGAAGCACCGGCCCCTGCGTTGCAACGTCAGACCGTCGCCGTGCCGGAGGTGGCTGCCACCCCCTATCTTGAAGCCGATACCCGATTGGCCCAGCTGAGCGAGCTGCTTGCCCAGGTGGGACAGGTCCAGTTCGAGATGGATGCCCTGAGCCACGAAGAGGTGCATGTCGAACCATTCCAGCTCGAGGCAGAGGTGGTTGACAGTGAGCCTCTGGTCGCCCTGGCAGAGCCGGTGGTGGAAGCCGTGGTGGAGGAGGTCGAGCCCGTCGCCCTCGCGGTGGCGGAACCCGCGCCCGCCCTCGAAGCGGCGCCCGCACCGTCGACCTGGGAGAACCTGGATACCGGCAACGAGTTTCAGGCGCTCTTCTTCGACGTGGCCGGGGTGACGTTTGCGGTGCCTCTGACTGAGTTGGGGGGCATCCATCAACTGGGGGAGGTGACGTCTCTCTTCGGCCAGCCGGGCTGGTACAAGGGGATCATGACCTCCCGCGAGCAGAAGATGAATGTGGTGGACACGGCCCAGTGGGTCATGCCGGGCCAGCATCTGGAGATGGACGATTACAAATATCTGATTATGCTGGGAGAATCACCCTGGGGATTGGCCTGTCACCAGTTGAAGGGCACAGAACTGCTGCACCGGGACCAGGTGAAGTGGCGCCATCAGGAGGGCAAGCGCCCCTGGTTGGCCGGCATGGTCAAGGAGAAGATGTGTGCCCTGCTGCACGTCAGGGAGCTCTTGCTGCTGCTTGGCCGGGGCGTGAACATCGAAGGCCGCTGACAACATCGGCATCGCCATGGTTTTATTGCTAATTTTACCCGTTGACGGGTTCATACAAGGATCAAGAAGATGACAGAGAAGCGCAATATTGCACAGAATCTGGCCGAAGACGAAGTGCTGCAGTGGGTGACCTTCCAGTTGGAAAACGAGACCTATGGCATCAACGTGATGCAGGTTCAGGAAGTGTTGCGCTACACCGAGATCGCTCCGGTCCCGGGTGCACCTGACTACGTGCTGGGTATCATCAACCTGCGTGGCAACGTGGTGACCGTCATCGATACCCGCTCCCGTTTCGGCCTGCCGGCCGGGGACGTGAGCGAGAACTCCCGCATCGTCATCATCGAGGCGGAGAAGCAGGTGATCGGCATCATGGTGGACAGCGTGGCCGAGGTGGTCTATCTGCGCTCCTCCGAGATCGATGCCGCCCCGGCGGTGGGCACCGAGGAGAGTGCCAAGTTCATCCAGGGCGTCAGCAACCGTGACGGCCAACTGCTGATCCTGGTGGATCTCAACAAGCTGCTCTCCGACGAAGAGTGGGAAGACATTGGTTCCCTGTAACAGGGACGGGAACGTGCGGACGGGGGCGATGGCACCTGTCCGCCTCCCTGTGACGGTAAGGTGATGGTTTGATGATTGAATTTGCAGCCTTGGGGTTGTCCTTGCTCGCACTGGTGCTGGCCCTTTACGGGATCCTGGGGCACCGTCGTCGCCAGCGAGAGTCCGAGGCCAGGGTGGAAGCGCTGCAGGGGCAGCTCGAGAGTCTGCGCAAGCAGATGATGGAGTTGCACACGGGCGCCATCGGCATGGGCCAGCGTCTGCAAGCCGCAGAAGGGGCCATGCAGAAGATCCACGACAGCCAGCAGGAGCTGACGTTGCAGGATCCGGAGCGCCGCCTCTACAGCCGCGCCGCCAAGATGGTGGAGCTTGGTGCCGATCTGGACGAGGTGATGAGCGAGTGCGAGTTGCCCCAGGCGGAAGCGGAGCTGCTTATTTCCTTGCGAAAGGGACGCAGCTGACGGATGTGTCGCGGGGAGGCCGGTGCCTCCCCGCTTTCTGTTCGGCCTGTGGCCACCTCTTTTTCGATGCCGGGACGGTGATAATCCTTTGGCATCAATCTCTTTGGTGGAGGCGCGATCTTCCCCACAAATCCTGTTGATTATTGGCATCTTTGAAAAGACGCCTCCGGATCCTGTGTTAAGATGCAGGCCGCCTCATTTTCAACGATTACATCCCCATGCTGCTTCAAGCGAACAATCTGAGCTGCGTGCGTGAAGATCGCACCCTGTTTGAACATCTCTCCTTCGCGGTGCGTGCCGGGGATTTGATGCAGATTGAGGGTCCCAACGGGGTGGGCAAGACCAGCCTGTTGCGCCTGCTCACCGGCCTCTCCCAGCCCTTTGCTGGCGAGGTGTGCTGGAATGGGGAGAATATCCGCCATTGCCGGGATGAATACCACGCCAGCCTGCTTTACCTGGGCCATCAGCCCGGCGTCAAGGCGACCCTGACCCCCCTTGAGAATCTCTCCTTCTACCAGAAGCTTCATGGCCCTGCCGGAGACGGCGTGGATCTCTGGCGGGTGCTGGCCCAGGTCGGCCTAGCCGGTTTCGAAGACTATCCCGCGGGGCAGCTCTCCGCCGGGCAGCAGCGACGGGTGGCGCTGGCCAGGTTGTGGCTGAGCGAGCGACCGGCGCTCTGGATCCTGGACGAGCCCTTCACCGCCATCGACAAGCAGGGGGTCAGGGTGCTGGAGCAGTTGTTCCTCGCCCACGCGGACAGGGGGGGCATGGTGGTCCTTACTACCCACCAGGATCTGACCCTGATGCAGGGGCGGCTCAAGACCCTCTCCCTGACCTCGCTGTTGCAGGAGTAGCCCATGCTGCGCGCCGTCATACACCTTATTCACCGCGAGTTGCTGATGGCCCTGCGCCAGCGCGCCGACATCTTCAACCCGCTCTGGTTCTTCCTCATCGTCATCACCCTGTTTCCATTGGGGATCGGGCCCGAGCCCCAGTTGCTGGCCCGCATCGCTCCCGGCATCATCTGGGTGGCGGCCCTGCTGGCGGCCATGCTCTCCCTGGAGCGGCTGTTTCGTGACGACTTCAGTGACGGCGCCCTGGAGCAGATGATGCTGATGCCCCATCCCCTGGGGTTGCTGGCTCTGGCCAAAGTGATCGCTCACTGGCTGCTGACCGGTCTGCCGCTATTGCTGGTCTCCCCCTTGCTCGCCATCCTGCTCTCCCTGGAGCTGAAGACCTATCTGGCCGTGGTGGCCACCCTGGCGCTCGGTACACCGGTGCTGAGCCTGCTCGGGGCGGTCGGAGTAGCGCTGACCGCAGGGCTGCGCAAGGGGGGCGTGCTGCTCAGCCTGCTGCTGCTGCCGCTCTATATTCCGGTGCTTATCTTCGCCACGTCCGCCATCGACGCGGCCAGCATGGGACTGCCCTATGCCGGTCAGCTCGCCATCCTGGGGGCCATGCTGGTGGGGGCATTGACCCTGACGCCCCTGGCCATCTCGGCGGCGCTGCGGGTGAGTGTCAACTGATTGATTTGGCGAAAAGATTTTCGTTTGAAGCCTTGTTAGGGGCGAGATAGTTGAGATAGATCAAGGGGATGGCTGCTTATTGCTTTCGGGGGATATGATGTTTTTCCCCCATGGGTATGGTAGCCCTCGCCACTTAAAAATTAATAACTGAAAGGTTTCGTGAGCTATGTGGAAATGGTTGCACCCTTATGCCAAACCCGAGCGCGCCTATGGGCTGGCCGGCACCCTGCTGCCCTGGTTTGCCGTGACAAGCCTGCTTGCCTTCATCATCGGCACCGTCTGGGGGCTGGCTTTCGCTCCCGCCGATTACCAGCAGGGCGACTCTTTCAGGATCATCTATATCCATGTGCCTTCCGCCATCCTCTCCATGGGTGCCTACTCCACCATGGCGGTGGCCGCCTTCATCGGCCTGGTGTGGCAACTGCGCATGGCAGACATGACGGTGGCGGCCATCGCCCCGGTGGGGGCCGTCTTCACCTTCATCGCCCTCTTTACCGGCGCCGCCTGGGGCAAACCCATGTGGGGCACCTGGTGGGTGTGGGATGCCCGGCTCACCTCCGAGCTCATCCTGCTGTTCCTCTATCTGGGTGTCATCGCCCTCTACAACGCCTTCAGCGACAAGGTGGTGGCGGGCCGCGCCGCCGGCATCCTGGCGCTGGTCGGGGTGATCAACCTGCCCATCATCCACTACTCGGTGGAGTGGTGGAACACCCTGCACCAGGGGGCCACCATCACCAAGTTTGACAAACCCTCCATCTCTCCCGAGATGCTGTGGCCGCTGCTCATCATGATCCTGGCGTTCGCCGCGTTTCTCGGTGCCCTGACCCTGATGCGTTTTCGCAATGAGCTGCTGATGCGGGAGTGGCACCGCCCCTGGGTCGCCGACATCGCCAGGCAGGAGAAGTAAGCATGCACTTTGCCTCGTTCAGTGATTTCATGGCCATGGGAGGCTATGCCTTCTACGTCTGGCTCTCCTTCGGTCTGACCCTGCTCTGCCTGGTCGGCATCGTCATTTCCACCCGGTTGAAGACCCGCAGCCTGCTTGGCGAACTGCGCAACAAGCAGGCTCGGGAGGCACGCCGCAAGGCGGCCCAGCAGATGGAGAACACCCTATGAACCCGCGCCGCAAGAAACGCCTCACCATCATCCTGGCCATCAGCCTGGGCCTTGCCAGCGTGACTGGCCTGGTGCTCTATGCCCTGAGCCAGAACATCGACCTCTTCTACACCCCGAGCGAGCTGGTGGAAGGGAAGGGGCCGGAGAAGATCAAGCCCGAGGAGGGGCAGCGCCTGCGCATCGGTGGCCTGGTAGTGCCGGGGTCTGTGGTGCGGGATCCCCAGAGCCTCAAGGTAGCCTTCAAGCTGGTGGACAACGGCGGCCATCTGGTGACGGTGGAGTTTGACGGCATTCTGCCAGACCTGTTCCGCGAGGGGCAGGGCATTGTCGCTCAGGGCACCCTCAAGGATGCCACCACGGTCGCCGCCTTCGAGGTGCTGGCCAAGCACGACGAGAACTACATGCCGCCGGAAGTGGCCGACGCCACCAACGGCATGCACTTCAAGCCCGAATACACAGAGGCGCAGTTGCAGGGAGCCAAGCAATGATGCCGGTATGCGCCAAGAATTCACTTCTTTATACCGCCAAATCGGCAGGTTTCTCCGTGCAATCGAGAGGGAATAGTCAATGATCCCGGAATTAGGGCAGTTCTCACTGATCCTGGCCTTCGCCACCGCCCTGCTGCTGGGCAGTTACCCGCTGATCGGGGCCCATCTCGGTCGTCTTGGCATGATGTCGGCGGCCCGCCCGCTCGCCTACAGCCAGTTCCTGCTGCTGCTGCTGTCGTTTCTCTGCCTCACCTGGGCCTTTATCGACAACGACTTCACCGTGCAGTACGTGGCCACCAACTCCAACAGCCTGCTGCCCCTGCAATACCGCATCTCGGCGGTGTGGGGAGCCCATGAAGGCTCGCTGCTGCTCTGGGTGCTGACCCTGGGAGGCTGGACGGCGGCGGTAGCCCTCTTCAGCCGCCGCCTGCCGCTCGATGCAGTGGCGCGGGTACTCGGGGTGCTCGGCCTTATCTCGGTGGGCTTCACCGCCTTCGTGCTGTTCACCTCGGATCCTTTCACCCGCACCCTGCCGTATTTCCCGGTGGACGGGCGGGATCTCAATCCGCTGCTGCAGGATCCCGGTCTCATCTTCCACCCCCCCATGCTCTACATGGGCTACGTGGGCTTCTCGGTGGCCTTCGCCTTCGCCATCGCCTCCCTGATGACGGGGCGTCTGGACGCCACCTGGGCGCGCTGGTCCCGTCCCTGGACCATGGCGGCCTGGGTCTTCCTGACGCTGGGCATCGTGCTCGGTTCCTGGTGGGCCTATTATGAACTCGGCTGGGGCGGCTGGTGGTTCTGGGACCCGGTGGAAAACGCCTCCTTCATGCCCTGGCTGGCGGGCACGGCCCTGCTCCACTCCCTCGCGGTGAGCGAGAAGCGCGCCACCTTCAAGGCCTGGACCGTGCTGCTGGCGCTCTCGGCCTTCTCCCTGAGTCTGCTCGGCACCTTCCTGGTGCGTTCCGGCGTGCTGGTGTCGGTCCATGCGTTTGCCTCGGACCCGACCCGGGGTCTGTTCATCCTGGGCTTCCTGCTGGCGGTGATAGGCAGCTCCCTGCTGCTGTTCGCCTTCAAGGGCTCCCAGGTGAAGAGCCACGGCAAGCATGAGCTGTGGAGCCGCGAGACCCTGCTCCTTGGCAACAACATCCTGCTGGTGGCGGGCCTGCTCACCGTGCTGCTCGGCACCCTGTTGCCCCTGGTGCACAAGGAGCTGGGGCTTGGCAGCATCTCCATCGGCACCCCCTTCTTCAACCACATCTACAGCTGGCTCATCATCCCCTTCGCCCTGCTGCTGGGGGTGGGCCCCCTGTTCCGCTGGCGCCGCCAGGATCTCGGTGAGCTCAAGGGCAAGGTGATGCTCGCCCTGGTGCTGAGCCTGGCCGCGGCTCTGCTGTTGCCCAAACTCTTTGCCGAGGCGTTCAAACCCTGGGCTGCGCTCGGTATCGGGCTTGGCGTCTGGATCATCGTCACCAGCGTGCAGGAGACTTGGGCGCGGGCCACCCACAAACACGGTTTTGCCACCGGCGTGCGCAAGCTTGGCAACAGCCACTGGGCCATGATCCTGGGGCACGTGGGGCTCGCGGTCAGCATCATCGGCATCGCCTGCACCCAGAACTACAGCATCGAGAAGGACCTGCGGATGCAGGCCGGCGATCGCGTCCAGTTCGCCGATTACGAGTTCGTCTTCACCGGCATCAAGGAGAAGAACGGCCCCAACTACGACGGTTTCAAGGGCGTGCTGGAAGTGCACCGGGATGGCAAGCAGGTAGCCCTGCTCAAGCCCGAGAAGCGGATGTACACCGTGAGCCGCATGCCGATGACCGAGGCGGCCATCGATGCGGGGGTTACCCGGGATCTCTATGCGGCGCTCGGCGAGCAGCTCGACAGCGGCGCCTGGGCGGTACGGATCTACTACAAGCCCTTCGTGCGCTGGATCTGGTTCGGCGGCGTCTTCATGGCCCTCGGCGGCGTGCTGGCCATGCTGGACAAGCGCTACCGCTTCGGACGTCGTGACGAGGAGGCCAAGGCATGAGCAAGAAGACCTGGCTCTATCTGCTGCCCTTCATCATCTTCCTGATGGGGGCCGTGTTTCTGTTCAAGGGGCTCTACTCCGATCCCACCAAGCTCGAATCCGTGATGGTGGACAAGGAGGTGCCCGTGTTCACCCTGCAGGACATCTATGACCTGGGCAAGCAGCACGACAGGAGCATCCTCAAGGGGCGCCCCATGCTGCTCAACGTCTGGGCCACCTGGTGCCCGACCTGTTACGGGGAACACACCTACCTCAAGGAGCTGGCGGGGCAGGGGATCTACATTGTCGGCATGAACTACAAGGATGAACGGGCCAAGGCCATCAAGTGGTTGGCGGAGCTTGGCAACCCCTACCAGGTCAACCTCTATGATCCGGACGGCATGCTGGGGCTGGATCTCGGTGTCTATGGCGCGCCCGAGACCTTCTTCATCGACAGCCAGGGCATCATCCGTTATCGCCACGTGGGGGACATCAACCCAGACGTCTGGGCCAGTACCCTCAAACCCATCTTCGATGCCATGAAGTGAGGCCTCCCCGATGAAAACACTGATTGCATCCCTGTTGCTGCTGGCCGGTCTCGTCTGCGCCGGACAGGCCCGCGCCGCCATCGATGTCTACACCTTCGAGAGCGAGGCCCAGGAGCAGACCTTTCGCGAGCTGACTAAGGAGCTGCGCTGCCCCAAGTGCCAGAACCAGGACATCGCGGATTCCAACGCCGGGCTCGCCAAGGATCTGCGGGACAAGACCTACCAGATGGTGCGCGAGGGCAAGGAGAAGCAGGAAGTGGTGGACTACATGGTGGCCCGCTACGGCAACTTCATTCTCTATGATCCCCCCCTGATGGCCTCGACCCTGATCCTCTGGCTTGGCCCCTTGCTGGTCATCGTGATTGGCGTCGTCACCGTGGTGGTGCGAAGCCGCCGCCATGCCCCTGCTCCCTTGCAACAGCCTGAAGGCACCCTGAGTGCAGAAGAGCAGGCCAGGCTGTCCGCCCTGCTCAAAGAGGAAGAGAAACCATGACCCCATTCTGGATACTGGGTGCGGCCCTGCTGGTGCTGGCGAGCCTGGCGCTGATCGTGCCGCTGTGGCGCGGCGAGGGCAGGCAGAGCATCAGTCGCTCGGCCCTCAACAAGCAGCTCTATCGCCAGCGCCTGCTGGAGATAGGGGAGGAGCGGGAGCAGGGGATACTGGCGGAGGAGCCGGAATCCCTGGTGGAGCTGCAGCGCAGCCTCCTGGACGACATTCCCGACGTGGAGCAGACCGCCCGTGGCGGCAAGAGCCTGATCTGGATCCCCGGTGTGCTGGTGCTGGCGGTGGTGAGCATCGGCCTCTACGCCAAGCTCGGCGCCTGGCAGGAGGTGAGCCGCTGGCAGTATGCCAGCAGCCGGTTGGGGGAGCTCAGCAATCGCATCCTGGTGGAGCGCGACACCCGGGTGACCGAGCAGGATCTGCTGGACTTCACCCTGGCCCTGCGAACCCGGCTGAAAGAAGAACCGAACGACTACCGTGGCTGGCTGCTGCTGGGGCGCCTGACCCTGGATGGCAATGATCCCGAGATGGCTCGCGAGGCGCTGGAGCGTGCTTACGCTCTCGCGCCCCAGAAGGCCATGGTGGCGGTGCCCTATGCCCAGGCCCTGATGATGACGGGGGAGGAAGCCCGTGCGGATCAGCTGTTGCAGGCGGTCATTGCCGAGGACCCGGCCAACATCGAGGCTCGCTCCGTCCACGCCTTCATGGCCCTGCAAAAAGAGGATTTCCAGACCGCCCTCGACCGCTGGCAGGGGATGTTGCCGCTGCTGGAGCCGGGCTCGGCCCGCTACACCATGGTGGAGCGCTCCATGGAGTACGCCAGGCAGCAGCTTGGCCAGCGTGGCATCGCCGTGACCACCCCGTCTGCCGAAGGCCAGGCACAAGCCGAGGTGCTGGCGGTGAAAGAGGGGGAGTTCCCCCTGCACATCACCCTGGCGCCGGGCATCAAGATGCCGGAAGATGCCCATCTGTTCGTCTTTGCGGTGATCCCCAACGGTCCGCCCATGCCCATCGCGGTCAAGCGCATTGCAGGCCCGCATCTCCCGCTCACCCTCTCCCTGGGGGACGGGGATGCCATGATGGAGGGGAGCAAGCTGGCGGCCCATGCCGAGCTGCAGTTCAAGGCGCGCCTCTCCCGGGGCGGCAACGTCATGAACAAGGAAGGCGCCTTTGAAGGGGTTTCGGTCACCGTGCCGACCAGCACCATCCCCACAGCGCCGATTGACATCCGCATCGATCACGCCCTCTAATACGCTTTTGGCCCACCCCTTGGGGTGGGCCCCCTGTATAATTCATATCAATACCCAAAAAAATCTTAGGACTTTCATATGTATCTGCGTTCAGGAGCATTGGCGGTGGCATTGCTGCTCGCGGGCTGTGCGGGCGGCCCTCCCAAGCCGGGCCCGGAGAGCCTGGATCTCGGCGAGACCCCGAGCCGCCCCGGGGCATCCAGCACGGCCAGCGATCCTCGCGACCCCTTCCAGGGGCCCAACCGTGCCATGTGGGCCGTCAACTATGACGTGCTGGAGCCCTATGTGGCGCGCCCCGTGGTACACGGCTATGCCCGCTATGTCCCGCAAGGGGTGAGGGACAGCATCGAGAATTTCGTGGACAACTTCGACGAGCCGAGCAGCATGGTAAACCACCTGCTGGTGGGTGATCTGAAAGGGGCCGGTACCAACCTGGGCCGCTTCACCCTCAACACCACTGTGGGCCTGCTCGGTCTGTTCGACGTGGCCAAGCATGCGGGCCTGGCTCGCAACACGCTGGAGATGGATACCGTGCTCGGCAAGGCCGACATCGGGGATGGCGCCTATCTGATGGTGCCGGTCTACGGTCCCACTACCACCCGGCAACTGGTGGGGGATACCATCGATACCATCTACTTCCCCTATGCCCTGCTGACCTTCCCGCTGAAGGTGGTGCACTGGGCGCTGGATGGCCTCGGTACCCGCTCCAAGCTGATCGATCAGGAGCGCATCATCGACAACGCGCTGGATCCTTACGCCCTGACCAAGGACTTCTACTTGCAGTACAACGATGGCAAGGTGACGGGCCGCAAACCCGAGCTCCAGGAGCAGAAGCCAGAGGCGGCTGATGATGGCAACCTCGACGATTACATGGACGAGATAGACCAGTAAGCACGGTCATCTTCCACAAGGCGCCTGCGGGCGCCTTTGTTGTCGATGGCAGGTATTCGACCATAAAAAAACGCCCCGCAAGTGCGGGGCGTTTTGGCAAGAAAGGCTTATCAGGCAGCCAGGTTCTTGGCCACGAATTCCCAGTTGACCAGGGCCCAGAAGGTTTCCATGTACTTCGGACGCAGGTTGCGGAAATCGATGTAGTAGGCGTGTTCCCACAGGTCGACGGTCAGCAGCGGGGTGGTACCGGCTTCGGTCAGCGGGCAACCGGCGTTGGAGGTGTTGACGATGGCCAGGGAGCCGTCAGCCTTTTTCACCAGCCAGGTCCAGCTGGAGCCGAAGTTGCCGATGGCAGACTTGGTGAACGCATCCTTGAACTCGGCGAAGGAGCCGAAGGCCTTGGTGATGGCATCGGCCAGGGCGCCAGTGGGCTCGCCACCGCCGTTCGGGGAGAGGCAGTGCCAGTAGAAGGTGTGGTTCCAGATCTGGGCAGCGTTGTTGAAGACGCCACCAGTGGAGGTCTTGATGATCTCTTCCAGAGACTTGCCTTCAAACTCGGTACCCGGCACCAGGTTGTTCAGGTTGACCACGTAGGTGTTGTGGTGCTTGCCATGGTGGTATTCCAGGGTTTCCTGGGAGATGTGCGGTTCCAGAGCATTGATTGCATAGGGCAGAGCGGGAAGTTCGAAAGCCATTTTCTACTCTCCATTGGCTGGTCCGTGCGAAGGCGACGGTTGCAAGACATTGCGTACTCTTTTCTATCTTGAAAAGAATTGTTCTTGAAATGAGGGGGCCAGACGGCCCAAAGCCCGTCGATTGTAGCAGTATCAAAGATGGGCGAACAACCCTTGATTCTTGCCATGATCCGGATCAAGCTGCGGCGTATTGATGCATGACTTCTTTCATTCGCAACGGTTTGCCAGTTTGTGGTCTGCCCGGATTACAGTAGAATGGCCGCCGAAATCGCTCCAGTGAGGCATTTATGGAAACTATTGAAAAGATCAAACAGCAGTTGGCTGAGAATCCCATCATCCTCTACATGAAGGGATCCCCCAAGCTGCCCAGCTGCGGTTTCTCTGCCCAGGCCTCCCAGGCCCTGATGTCCTGCGGCGAGCCTTTCGCCTATGTCGACATCCTGCAGAACCCGGACATCCGCGCCGAGCTGCCGAAATTCGCCAACTGGCCCACCTTCCCGCAACTGTGGGTCGAGGGCGAGCTGGTCGGTGGTTGCGACATCATGATCGAGATGTTCCAGGCCGGCGAGCTGCAGACCCTGATCAAGGAAACTGCCGCCAAGCACAAGCAGGATGACGCTGCCGCCGAATAAGGCCGCATCCATACCATGCAAAAAGGGGAGCCACTGGCTCCCCTTTTCTTTGTGCCCACGACAGACATCAGGCGATGCGTTCGAGGCGCGCCATGTAGAAGCCGTCGAAGCCGGTCTCGGCCGGGCTGACGTTGTGATCGCCGATCAGGCGGAAGTGCTCGTTGGCGGCGAGGAACTTGTCCACCTGCTGGCGGTTCTCCTCGGGCAGGATGGAGCAGGTGGCGTAGACCAGCAGGCCGCCCACCTTCACCATCTGGCTGTAGCGCTGCAGGATCTCCTCTTGCAGGGCGACCAGCACCGGCAGGCGCTCGGCGGTGTCGCGCCACTTGGCATCCGGGTTGCGCTTGAGCACGCCAAGGCCGGAGCAGGGGACGTCCAGCAGCACGCGATCGGCGCTTTCTTTCAGGCGCTTGACGGTCTTGCTGCTGGTGATGACCCGGGTCTCCACGTTGTGGGCACCGGCGCGGCGGGCGCGCTGCTTGAGGTTCTCCAGTTTCCACTCTTCCACGTCCATGGCCAGCAGACGGCCCTTGCCCTGCATCATGGCGGCCAGGTGCAGGGTCTTGCCGCCGGCACCGGCACAGGCGTCGATGACCCGCATGCCGGGCTTGACGTCGAGGGCCGCGGCCACCAGCTGGGAGCCGGCATCCTGCTGCTCGAAGCAGCCATCGGCAAAGGCCTGGGTACGGAACAGGGCGGCGTCCGAGGTCACTTGCAAGGCGGTCTCCACTCCGTCGACGGGCACTGTGGTGACATGCTCTTTGGCCAGCATGGCTTGCAGCTCGTCCCGGGTGCACTTGAGGGTGTTGACCCGCAGGTAACGCTTGGGCATCCAGGCCAGGGCGGCACGCTCGGCCGGCCAGGCGTCGCCCAGTTGCTCGCTGCCGAGTTTTTCCAGCCAGGCAGGGCAGCCGTCCATCAGCACCGGGTTCTTCTTGGCCTCGGTCAGGCGGCGGCGGAACGCCTCCTCGTTGAAGCGATCCAGGGTCGGGTGGTTGGGCTGATCTATCTTGTGGAAGGCGTGCCAGCTGTGCAGCAGCGGCCAGACATTCTTCTCCGCCTGACGGACCTGGATGCCGGTGAGGAAGCAGTAGAGGCTGAGGCGGCGCAGCAGATCGCCGGTGACCAGGGCAATCCTTGCCTGTTCTTGCGGTTTGAGTTCGATGCCGGAGAAGTGACGTGCATAGGCGCGGTCGAGGGTAAGACCCTGACCCAGCACATCGTCAACGATGGCAACGACCAGATCCCCGAAACGGGGCAACAGTGGGGACTTGAGCATGAGATTAACCTTGGCCAAAGAAAGAGTGAACCGGCCCCGTCGAAGAGGGGTTCTGGAACGGACAAATCCGCGCCATGATAGGGGCTAGTCTGCATTGGTGCAACCTTCCCCATTCGGGGAATGTACAGAGGATGTTGCTGGACTAATCGGACCAGCGGGCAAATGATGCCGTGGCAGTTCAGGTGAATCCGTTTAAAAAGGAATTAAAAAGATGCAGTTGATGAAATATTCTCCGCTGGCGGTGCTGGTGGCGGGTCTGATGACGTCCGGCAACCTGATGGCCGGCGAGTGGCATACGGTCACGGCGCGGGCCACCGCCGCCGATGGGTACGAGGTGAGGGCCAGCCAGTATCGCATCGTCACCGTCTCCACCGATTACCTGGCTGCCCTGAAGGGGGGCGAGCGCCGCCTGACTCTGCCTCTGCCGGATGGCAAGGAGGTGACCTTCAGTCTGCAACCCTATGATCTGCTGCCGGCGGATCTGGCCGCCAAATATCCCGATATCCTGGCCTTCAAGGGGTACAACGACGCGGCGCCGGGCGAGACCGGGCGCTTCGATCTCGGTCCCCAGGGATTCCACGCCATGTTCAGCCATGAAGGGAAGATGGTGTTCGTCGATCCCCTTCGCAATGGGGAAGGCTATGCCGTCTATTACCAGCAGGATGCCCACAGCCGGCTGGAAGAAGAGGCGGACAAGGTGATCGGGGGCGAGGCCAAAAAGCTGGCCCGCCAGGTGCTGGTGGATGGCAACGAGCGCAAGCGTTATGTCATCGCCATCTCGGCGGCGGGGGAGTATACCCAGTATCACGGCGGTACCGTGGAGGCGGGTCTTGGCGCCATCACCACCCTGCTCAACCGGGTCAACGAGGTCTACCAGCGTGACGTGGCGGCCGAATTCCAGCTGGCCAGCGGCAACGACACCATCATCTTCACCGACGTGGCGAACGATCCCTTCAACAATGATGACGGCGATGTGGATGCCAACATGCAGGTGCAGGCCGATGCCCTGACCAAGGGTCTGGGGGCCTTCGACATCGGCCATGTGGTCAATACCGGTGGCGGTGGCCTGGCGGGACTGGGCGTACTCTGTACCGACGAAAAATCGGCGGGGATGACGGGCTCCTCCGAGCCGGTGGGGGATGCCTTCTTCATCGACTACGTAGCCCACGAGATTGGTCACCAGTTCGGGGCAGACCACACCTTCAACGGCACCACAGGCAGTTGTGGCGGCGGCAACCGGGAACCAAGCCAGGCCTGGGAGCCGGGCAGCGGCAGCTCCATCATGGCCTATGCGGGGATCTGCGGAGACGAAGATCTGCAGCCCCACAGCGAGCCCTATTTCCACAGCAAGTCCATCGAGCAGATGCGGGCCCACATGGCCACGGAGCCAAATTGCGGCACCCCGTTGGCGCTGGTCAACAATGCGCCCCAGGTGGCGGCAGGCAATGACTACGTCATCCCTGCCAACACCCCCTTCGTGCTCAAGGGGGCGGGGGCCGATCTTGACGGCGATCCGCTGAATTACACCTGGGAGCAGATCGATCTGGGGACGGAGTCGAGCAGTCCGGCCACTATGGTGGATGACGGCAGCCGTCCGCTGTTCCGTTTCGTGGCGCCGACCAGCGTGCCGGAGCGCACCCTGCCGAGTCTCACCTCCCTGCTCACCAACACCCTGGCGATAGGGGAGGCCTGGCCTGCCACCAACCGGGACCTGAACTTCCGCCTCACGGCGCGGGACGGCAAGGGCGGTGTCGCCAGCGATGACATGAAGATCCAGGTGGTCAACACCGGCAAGGCCTTTACCCTGACCAGCCCGGTGGTGACCCCCCTGGGGGCGGGCAAGACGCAGACCATCAGTTGGGAAGTGGCCGGCACCAATGCCGCCCCCATCAACTGCAGCAAGGTGGATCTCTTCATGACCCGGGACGAGGGGGCAAACTGGACTTCCCTTGCCAGCGGCAAACCCAACTCGGGCTCGGCGAGCGTCACCATCCCGGCGGGCCAAGACGGCACTGCCCGCTTGAAGGTGGCGTGCAGCGACAACATCTTCTTCGCCATCAGTCCCCTCAAGCTCTCGGTCACCCAGCGCGGTGAAGAGGGGGGAAGCGGTGGCGGCGGGGCCCTCGGCTTCTGGACCCTGGCCCTGGCGTTGCTGGGCTGGCAGCGGAGGCGGGCATGAGACTGGCCGGGGTGCTGCTGCTCACCCTGCTCGGCGGTTGTCAGGCCGATGCAGACACCCTGGATCAGGCGGTCAGCGCCAGCCTTGCCAGGCAGGATTACCGGCTGATCGTGCGGGCCGGGCGCGGCGAGGTGGCGCCCGGGATCGCGGCGGATCAGCAGGCGGCGGCCAAGGCCCGCTGCGGCGTGCGCTATCTCGATGGATTCGGGGATGTCATCAAGCCGGATCAGAAGGAGGCCCATGCCAGGCTGAGCGCCTATGCGGCGGACTACAACCGGCGCATGCTGGCCCATTGCCCGCCGGTTGACGGCAAGCAGTAGGCTGACGGTCATCGGCATAAAGAGGGAGGCATGGGCCTCCCTCTTTTTTGCTCCGCCATTTGGCCGCCCCGAGGCTTGTACCCATGGCGCGCTCGTCGCACAATGCCTGCACCCATCGCCGCACGGGCGGCAGAGAAAGAGAGAAGGAAAATCAAGATGATGGATGTGGCTGATCTGCGTCGCGAATACACCAGGGGTGGACTGCACCGGGCCGATCTGCCGGCCGAGCCCCTCGCCCTGTTCGAGAAGTGGCTGGCCCAGGCGTGCGAGGCCAAACTGACCGATCCCACCGCCATGGTGGTGGGCACCGTGGATGCCGATGGCCAGCCCTGGCAGCGCACCGTGCTGCTCAAGCACTACGATGCCGAAGGCATGGTGTTCTACACCAACATGGGCAGCCGCAAGGCGCATCAGCTGGAGGGCAACCCCCGTATCAGCCTGCTCTTCCCCTGGCATACCCTGGACAGACAGGTGCACGTGACCGGTCGGGTGGAGAAGATGAGCACCTTCGAGGTGATGAAGTATTTCCACAGCCGTCCCAAGGACAGCCAGATCGCCGCCTGGGTCTCCAAACAGTCGACCCGCATCTCGGCCCGTGGCGTGCTGGAGGCCAAGTTCCTCGAACTCAAGCAGAAGTTTGCCAATGGCGAAGTGCCGCTGCCGAGCTTCTGGGGTGGTTTCCGGGTGCGCATCGACACCGTCGAGTTCTGGCAGGGCGGGGAGCATCGTCTGCACGATCGCTTCTATTACACCCGCGAGGGGGACGGCTGGCACATCGAGCGCCTGGCGCCCTGATGAACATCGCCCGGCTCAAGAACTTCACCGAGATAGTGAAGAACAACTTCAACATCTCGGCGACGGCGGAGAAGCTCTATACCTCCCAGCCGACCCTCAGCAAGCAGATGAAGATGCTGGAAGAGGAGCTGGGGCTGGCGCTGTTTACCCGCAAGGGCAAGAACCTGGCGGGCCTGACCCCCATGGGGGAGCAGGTGATGGAGCTGGCCAGGGGAGTGGTGGCCCAGGTGGAGCAGATTGGTCAGCTTTCCCTCGGGGATCAGCTGGCCACCAGCGGGGTGCTGCGCATCGCCACCACCCACACCATGGCCCGCTACAAGCTGCCGGCGGTCATTACCGAATTCTCCCGCCGCTACCCCGAGGTGAGCATCCAGCTGCATCAGGGAGCCCCTGCACAACTGGCGCAGATGGCGCAAAACGGGGATGTGGAGATGGCCATCGCCACCGAGTCCATGCACCTGTTCGACGAGCTGGCGACCGTGCCCTGCTATCGCTGGGGGCGCAGCGTGGTGGTGCCCCACGGCCATCCGCTGCTGGACTGCCAGCCGCTGGCCATGGCGGATCTGGCCCGGTATCCCCTCATCACCTATGTGTTCGGTTTCACCGGCCGATCCAAGATGGACAAGGCGTTCGGTCGCCATGGTCTCAGCCCCCGCATCGTGCTGACGGCCACCGACAGCGACATCATCAAGCACTATGTGCGCCTGGGGATGGGAGTCGGGGTGATCGCCACCTCGGCGTTCGACGAAGGGGACAGGGAGAGCCTGGTCTGCCTCAACATCGATCATCTGATCGCCTCGAGCGTGGCCCATGTGTGCCTGCGCAGGCACGCCCACCTGCGGGACTACATGTACGACTTCATCCACCTCTATGCCCCCCATGTGAGCCGGGAGACGGTGCAGCTGGCGCTGCTCAACCAGGGAACGCCCGCCCCGTCTGCGACCCTGCCCTGGCTCTGAAGGCCGTCAGGGGGAGTCAGAGGTGCTGCATAGATGCAAAAAAGAGAGGCCAGTGGCCTCTCTTTTTTGTGGTAAGTGGTGTCCTGTGCTGCCTTTTCCCGGTGATCCCTCTCTCCCGGCTGTCGTGGTCACCAGATTGACGGCGCTCCGGGTGCCGAGCAGCAGATCGCCATCATCCAGCATGGCCTCGGGGTGCGGCAGCCCCCTTGCTGCTTAGGGGGTTCGGGTCGCCAGATTGACGAAGATCTGGGCTCCCACCAGCAGGCAGTCGTCGTCCGGGTAGTAGGGGATTGACGTGGTGCTGGCAGTGGCAGATCCCCCTGGCCCGTCAGTCGACCCTGGTCGCCAGATTGACGAAGATCTGGGCTCCCACCAGCAGGCAGTCGTCGTCCAGGTAATAGGGGTTCGCGTGCAGGTAGTTGCAGACCCCCTTGGCCTGATTGCCGCTGCCGAGGAAGAACATGGCCCCCATGCGGCTTGGCGTGGCGTTGATCATGTAGCTGAAGTCCTCGCTGCCGGTCATGGGCTGGCCCTTTGCGTTGATCCCGTCGCTGGACAACACATCCGAGGCGGCTTGTTGCAGGCGCTCGCAGGCCTGGGGGTGGTTCTCCACTGCCGGGTAGCCGGCATGGACCATGGTGGTCTTGAAGCCGCGCAGCTCGCTCTGGGCGATGATGTCCCTGAAGCTGTTTTTCAGGATCTGGTCGGTTTCGGCGTCCATGGCGCGGATGGTGCCACGGGCCTGCACATGATCGGCGATGGCGTTGGGAATGGTGCCGCCGTTGATCATGCCGCAACCAAAGACCGCCGGGCTGAACGGGCTGGTGCGCTTGGCGACGATGTAGTCCATGTCCTCGATGATCCGCACCGCCTCCCGGATGGCATCCAGCCCCTTGTGAGGGGTGGAGCCGTGGGCGGAGATGCCGTGCACATCGAGCGTCCAGGCAGATCCCCAGGAGGACATGACCCCCTGGTTGAACTTGATGGTGCCCGTCTCCATGGCGCCGTCGTTGTGCAGGGCATAGACCTCGTCCACCCCCTTCATGCAGCCAAGCTCCACCATCTTTTCGGCCCCGGGGACACGCATGTCCTCTTCCGCCATCTGGAAGATGAAGCGGACGTTGTACCGCAGGCGCTCGCGGTTGGCGGCCAGAAAATTGGCGGCGGTCAGAGCGATCGCCATGTGGGAGTCGTGGCCGCAGTTGTGGGCCATCCCCTCATGGGTGGATTTGAACGTCACCTCGCTCATGTCGTGCATCTCCAGGCCATCCATGTCGGCACGAAAGGCAATGGTGGGCAGGGTGGGGTCGACCGCCAGATCCCCGTGAAAACCGGTGAAGCCGGGATACAGGGTGATCCTGTAGCCGAACTCTTCCATCAACCCACGGCAGTAGGCAGAGGTCTTGAACTCGGCCCCGGAGTATTCCGGGATGCGGTGCAGGTGGTGGCGCACTTCGTAGCTGAAGTCGCGCAGGGCCAACAGGTCAGGTTCGATATGGTAGTGGTTCATCAGATGATCCCTTGAATGGAGAAACCGAGCTGGGCAACCAGGGAGGCGCCAAAGAAGCAGCAGGTGGAGACGATCATGAAGATGAGGATCACCTTCCACGACATCTTCTTGAGCTCCTCCAGTTGACCGCCCACCGAGAGGCCGGCGAAGGCCAGGAGCGGCACGCAGCAGGAGAGGAAGGAGATCTTGGCCACGGCATCGATGAAGAGGCCGCGCACCGGGGTCTCGGGCAGGCAGATGAGAATGCCGATGATGGTGGCATAGGCAAAGGCTGGCAGGGAGGAGGGCAGATAGCGCTTGGTCACCAGGGAGGCGAACACCACCAGGGACATGGCGACGAAGCTGTCCCCCATCTGCCACAGCGGCAGGCCCGAGGTCAGGGTCTGGGTGAACATGGCCAGCAGGATCGCCAGGAAGACGAAGCGCATATCCATCACGATGCTTTTCATGCTTTCTCTCCTTTGGCGGTCAGGGCATAGATTTTTTCAGCGAGCGGCAGACCCAGATAGGTGAGGGAGAGCGCTCCCAGGGCCGACGAGAGCAGGTTCGAGGCGGCGGCGATGCTGAGCACCTGCTGGGCCATCGCCTCATCAAGGCCGTTGATGAGGGCACCGGAGGCGGCGCTCAGCATGGAGCCGGATCCCACGCCGGAACCGGCGGCCAGGGCCAGAGGATGCAGCCCGGTGAGGGGGGCGATGCTGCCGAGCACGCTGAACCAGAGGGTGCCGATGACGGAGCCGCACAGGTAGATGGCGAGCACGCCGATGTACTCCTGGGAGCCGGTGCCGAACTTGCCCTGGATCACCGCGACCGAGGGTTCACGGCTGATGGAGGAGCAGGCCCCGATGGCGCGGCGGCCAAAGCCGAACTTCACCGCCAGCGGAATGGCGATGAGGATGGGCAGGAGGTTGCCTATTTCCTGCAGGAAGAGCGGTACGCCGACGCTCAGGATCATCTTGAGGTTGGGGATGATCATCCCCGCATACTGGGTCCCGAGGATCAGCAGGCTGAAACCCACCATCTTGCCGCAGAAGCCCTCTTCTCGCTCGGTGAAGAGTCTCTTCCAGCCGGGAATGCGATCCTTGACGGGCTTGGCGGAGACGATCATGCCGATGATGACGGCAAAGAGCATGGGCAGGATGGGGATGATGGCGATGCCGAGTCTGATCTCCTGCTTCCCGATGAGGGATTGGGCCACGAAGATCAGCAGGGCGGTCGCCAGGGTACTGACTACTACCATTTTGAGTGGGCTGGTTGGCTGCATAGTGTGTTCTCTTGTTATCCGTTGTCCTTCATGGGCGTCTTTGGTCACGCCATGATGGGGGCATGATAGGAAGCGAAGAGAGGAAGGAATGTGACCGCCATCAAGTCAGCCATATGGCATTTTTTCATGGGGTATGCCGTTTAACCATGGTAAACATATGGTTTAACAACTCATTGGCAGCTGCTTATGCTGCCTCAGACAGGAGTGTGGTGCCGCCCGGGCACCCGGTGCCTGATCCGGGGGGCGGATGTGGGGGAAGGAATGGATCTGTTGATCGAGGGTGCGCTCTGGCGCCCCTCCTGGCAAGCGGCGTTGCAGGCCTGGCAGCACCAGGAAAACCGCTGGTGGCTGCTGCTTGGCAAAGGGGAGGCGAGGGAGATGGCACCCTGGGCGGTCAGCCCGCCAGATGGCATTCTCCTTGCCCGCGACCTGCTTGCCGCCTGGCTGGGGGAGGCCGCCTCCCCGCTGATGGCGACACAGCCGGACCGGCTGATCCTGATCGCTGCCTCCGGCTCCCTGCTGACCCTGGCCAGAGAGAGCGGCCTGCTCACCCTGGGGCCCGCGGGGGCGGATCATCGCCTCGGTGCCGATGACGACCTCGGGGTTGCCCTGCAACGCCTGCTTGCCCGCCGCCTGATGACCCCGGTGCTGCGCGAGCCTGGCGGGCAGGACGCGCTGGTGCTGCGCCCACTGCTGCCCGGCGATGAGAGCGCCATCCTGCGTTATTGTTCGGATGCGGCGCTCGCCCGCTATACCCTCAACATCCCCCACCCCTATTCGCCGGAGGCGGCGCGGGACTGGCTTGCCCTGAGCGGGCGCAAGGCTGCTCTCGGGCTGGGATGCACCTGGGCCCTGACTCTGCCCCAGGGGCGTGAAGACGAGCCCGCTCCCCTGGTCGGCTCTCTCTCCCTGCACTGGCACGGGGAGCTGGCATGGTGGGTCGGCGTGCCCTGGCAGAACAGGGGGCTGGCCACCCGGGCCGCGAGCCTGGTCAGGGCGTTTGCCTTCGAGCAGTGGCACCTGCCTGCCCTCACCGCCCGCCACATGCCGGGCAACCTCGCCTCAGGCCGGGTGATGGAAAAGACTGGCATGCACCATGACGGGCGTCGGCCAGATCCGGTCGATGGCGCCCTCGAGCTCGATCACTGGCGGCTGGATCGCCCGGCGCGCCTGACGGATGCACGCAAAGAGGCGCTGGCCCCCTGGCTGGATGACGAGGAAGTGGTTGTGGCCATACTGCACGATGAGGGGGTGGCGCTCTTCATGGCGGGGGAGGTGACAAAGGATGAGCAGACACTCAGCGGGCTGACGGTGCGGCGCTATCCCCTGGCCATGCTGGCGCCAGAGGCGCCCGGGGTGCAGGCCCATGGTGGTGGCGCCCTGCTCAAGGAGTGCGGGGATCTGGGCCTCGCCTATCTGCGGCGATTGCGACAGCCTGACGACGGACGCTGATGGCTTGCGCAAGGGCGGTCATCGCGAAGCCTGGTGCGGGGTCTGTCAGGCGTTTTCCTGAGTCCGTCCTCCCATTTTCAGACAAAGGCAGTGAAGTGGCGCCCCACTTCTGTGGAATAATGGCCGCCCTGCTGTACGAGGAGTAACGCTGTATGTTGAGAACCGAGCGTCCCGGCGACATGCTGCCAGTCTATGAGCTGGTGAGTGCCGCCTTTGGTCGTCCCGACGAGGCCGAACTGGTCAACCGCCTGCGAGAATGTGGGGCCGCCGTGGTCACCATGGTCGAGGAGGAAGAGTACGAGTTCATGGGGCACCTGATGCTGAGCCCGATCACCATTGAGGGACAGGAAGGGCCCTGGCTGGGACTGGCACCCGTGGCCGTGCATCCCGACTGGCAGGGGCAGGGCATTGGCTCGGATCTGGTGCGGGAAGGGCTGGACACGGCACTGGAGATGGACTGGAAGGCGGTGGTGGTGCTCGGGGATCCTGCCTACTACGCCCGTTTCGGCTTTCGGCCTGCCAGCGACTTCGGCCTGCACTGCATCTACGAGGTGCCGACGGAGTGTTTCATGGCGATGGAGTTGCAACCCGGCGGGCTCGACGGGGTAAGGGGCGAGGTGCTCTATCACCCCCTGTTCGATGAAGAGCCGGTGGAGTGACCGCCTGCCCATCCATGAAAAAGGACCCTTAGCGGGTCCTTTTTCATGCCATGCCCATCGCTTGAACGGACGTCACTGGGCCAGGGATTTCAGCTGCTGCTTGCTCGGCGGGTTGTTCCAGTCGATGGGGCCGTGGGTGAAACGGTACTGAAGCCTCGGCAGACTCAGTTCCAGCCACTCCTCCCGGAAGTAGGCATAGCCCTGGTCCCAGTCCGGATCCTGCGCCCAGCCGGTCTGCAGGAAGTGGAGCCGGGTGCCCTGGCCCTCCGGCACGAAGCGCAGGCTGACCTGGGTCTTCTGTTGACGAATGTGGGGAAACTGGGGAGGGAAATTCCAGCTGAAGCTGAGCAGATCATGGGGCATGACCGCCATCACCCGGCACCCTTCGCTGCCACGCTCGCCGAGGGGAGCATCGGGTCTGAAATAGATCTCGAACGGTCCGTTGGGTTCCGGGACCATGAGGCACTCCGGCGCCAGAAAACTGCGCAGCCCGCTCTCTGTGGTCCAGGCCCGCCAGACATCGTCAATGTGGGCGGGTACCAGAATACTGCCTTCAATTTGCTTGTTATCCATAAATCAGTGAACCTCAAACCAGTCATGGACGGGACCTCGGCAGTATAGCCCCTGAGGCGATAAAATAGGCAGCCCTGTGTCACATGGTTACGTATTCAAGAGGGTCCACATTGCCGATTTGACAGCACGGCGGGATCCATCGAGAGTGGGAAGCGACAAGCACGCAACGCAAGGATGGTGTCATGATCAGAATGATGACGGAAGCTGATGAGCCCATGCTGGCGCAGCTCTTCCTCAAGGGAAGGCGCCAGGCCTTCCATTGGGTTGATCCCGCCCTGTTCCGGCTCGAGGATTTTGCCGATCAGACCCGGGGCGAGGAGATCTGGGTGGCGGAGAAAGGGGGCAGCCCGTGCGGATTCGTCTCCATCTGGGGGGCCGAGAGCTTCGTGCATCATCTCTACGTGGTGGCGGACTGGCACGGGCAGGGCATGGGGCGGGCCTTGCTTGCCGCCGGTTTGGCCGGGTACCCCTCCCCGGCCTCCCTCAAGGTGGCCATGCGCAACACCACGGCGATGGCTTTCTATCATCGCCTGGGCTGGGAGAACACCGAAGAGACGGGTCATTGCGACATCACGGGCCCCTGGCGCAGGCTGGTGTTGACGCCCGATGCCGCAGGGGAATAAGCCGCTGGCAGACTGCGGCAACCGCACCGCACATTGATCTCCAGCCCTCGCAGGGCATAAAAAAGCCACTTCGCGGGAAGTGGCTCTTCAACACATCCGGGGGAGGGCAGACCTTCCCTCGCTCAACCGATGATCACAGGGCCGCCACGGCCTATCTTACCAGGGCGGCCAGCTCTTCCCACCTGCCCTCGTCGATGAACTTGGCCGGCACCATCCAGGTGCCGCCGCAGGCGATCACGGCATTCAGCCCCAGATACTCCTTCAGATTGGCCGGCGTCACGCCGCCGGTGGGCATGAAGCGCACCGGATAGACGGCGCCCAGGGCCTTGAGCATGGCGGTGCCGCCTGACTGCTCTGCCGGGAAGAACTTGAGGTGGCGAAGCCCCATCTTCATGGCTTGCTCCACCAGGCTGGGGTTGTTGACCCCGGGGATGATGGTGACGTCCTTGTCCAGGCAGTACTGCACCGTGGTCGGGTTGAAGCCGGGGCTGACGATGAAGTCGGCACCCGCCGCAACGGCCGCATCCACCTGCTCGCGGTTGAGCACGGTGCCGGCCCCGATCAGCAGATCCGGGTAGGCCGCGCGCATCTGGCGGATGGCCTCTGCGGCGGCGGGGGTGACGTCGGCCCCTTGCAGGCGTGCGGCGAGATAACCGGCGCTGAAGGAGTTGCCCGCCGCCGTGGTGTCGATCACCTGTTTGGCGGACAACCGCAGGGCGGCGATTTCGATCCGCTGCGTTGCCGTGACCACCAGGCAACCTCAGAGCCGCGCTTGACGACGATCTCGCCCACCCCGAAGCCCTGGCTCCCTGGCTGCATTGCGAGCGCAACCCCTACTGGCGCAAGCTCCACGAGCATATCGACGACAAGGCCATCTCCAGCTGGTGCGACGATCACGACCAGATCCTCAAGGCCCTGATGCGCAAGGATCCGCAGGCGGCCAAGCTGGCCATGTGGCAGCACCTGGAGAACACCAAGCAGATGCTCTTCCAGGCCACCATCTTCGATGACGAAATGGAGGATGACCGCTACCTCTTCTCCGAAAATCCCGTCGTTCATCTGACCCAGCCTTCCACTGCCAACGGCTAGTGGAAGATTCTCGGGGGCGAACCCTCGAGGTTGTTTCAACCCCATGGAGGCGCTGGGCTGATGGCGTGGCCCACAGCGCCCGGGCAAATTGCTGCTCCACTCGCCGGTTTTTGCTGGCGACGCCACCTGGAGCTGGCCCATGTCAAATGCAGCCACCCCCCGCAGAGCCTTTGGCCTCAGGTCTGGTCATGCACTGTGCTCTTGGGGCGGTTACATCCTCTGAAAGCCAGAAAAAGGATACAAAAAGGGCCACTTCTTGCGAAGTGGCCCTTTCCAAACGTTTGGTGGAGCTGGGGGGATTTGAACCCCCGTCCAAAATTACTACATCCTCGGTACTACATGCTTAGTCACTCTTTACATTCGCCAACACGCTGCGGAGAGACACGCCACGCATTGACTAGCTCGATTGGTTTTAATGCTTCCGCCCCGAGCAGGACTTCCACACGATCCTGTGAAGGATGACCTTCCATTTCCCTAGGACACAGGCAAGCTAGGGGAGAAGGGCTCAGCGCAGGTTATTAAGCTGCGAGTGCGTAGTTTTCGTCGTTTGCGACTATTTTTTTGCGGTTTATTAACGAGGCCTACCGCACCTCGGCATGCACCTTGGGTTTCGTGAATCTTGTCGAATCCAGAATCAGCCCCAAGTTGTCAAAAGGGATTGTACGCAAAAATCCTGTCATGGCAAGGCGTTGATGGCAATCGACCGGCCTTGGCCGGTCGATTGCTGGTTTATTGGTCGCCGCATGGGGGCCGGCGGCGCACAATCAACCGCGGTGCTTGTTCTTCATGATGCGGGCCTTCTCACGGTCCCATTCCCGTGCCTTGGTGTCTTCCCGCTTGTCGTGCTCTTTCTTACCTTTCACCAGGCCGATCTCGACCTTGACCCAGCACGCTTTCCAGTAGAGGGCCAGCGGCACTATGGTGTAGCCCTGACGAGCGGTCAGGCTCTCGAGCTTGTCGAGTTCACGGCGACTGAGCAGCAATTTGCGGGTGCGGGTCGGATCGCATACCACGTGGCTGGAGGCGGCGTTCAGCGGCAGGAAGCTGGAGCCGAACAGGAAGGCTTCCCCCTGCATGAAGATGACATAGGCTTCGCTGATGTTGGCCTTGCCCGCCCGCAGGGACTTCACTTCCCACCCTTGCAGGGACAGGCCGGCTTCCACGCGCTCTTCGATGAAGTACTCGTGACGGGCGGTTCTGTTGAGTGCAATGGTGCTGGACCCGGCTTTGTTTTTACTGTTCTTTTTGCTCATGACGGGGGCCTTAGGCAATGTTTAGGAAGGCGCATTATACGTGGGTGGCGGCGGCTGTAAAACGCACAGCGCTCCGAGTGGCGGCTTTGTGAGCAGTTCGATGACGATTTTGAGGGAAGGGCGGTGCGAGAGCGGACCACACTGGCCGGAAAGTGTGCGATTGCCCTGCTTGGTGACCCGCGAACAGTTTCGGCGGTGATTTTGGCTGACAAGGTGATAAAATCGGGCCGATTGGATGAGGAAAACCCATGCCCCGTATTACTCGCAGTGCCCTGGTGATGTTCAGCGCGGAACAGATGTTCCGGCTGGTCAATGATGTTGATGCCTATCCTGAGTTCCTGCCCGGCTGTGTCGGCAGCCGTGTTCACGAGTCAGGTGAAGACTACATGATGGCCTCGGTCGATGTGGCCAAGGCAGGTATCGCCAAGACCTTTACCACGCGCAACCAGCTCGATGCCAATCGCACCATCAAGATGGAGCTGGTGGAGGGGCCTTTCAGCAAGCTGGCGGGATGGTGGACCTTCACGCCCCTGGACGTGGATGCCTGCAAGGTGGAGTTCGATCTCGACTTCGAGTTCACCTCCAAACTCATTGAGCTGGCCTTTGGCCAGATCTTCCGCGAGCTGGTGAGCTCCATGGTGCTTGCCTTCTCCAATCGTGCCAAGGTGGTTTACGGTGTCTGAGCTCCTCAATATCGAAGTGGCCTATGCCCTGCCCGAGCGGCAGACGGTGCTGTGCATCCGGGTCGCGCCCGAGACCAGCGTGCTGGCGGCCATCGAACAGTCCGGCATCCTGCAAAAGCACCCGGAGATCGACCTGTCGGTCAACAAGTTCGGTATCTACAGCCGTCCGGTGAAGGGCACAGAGTCGGTGCAGGAGGGGGATCGCATCGAGATCTACCGCCCTCTCATCGCCGATCCCAAGGAGATGCGCAAGAAGCGTGCGGAAAAAGCCAAGGAAGAGGGGCGTGCCGATGTGGTCACCGGCGGGCGGCCCGATGTGCACCGCAAGCGAGACGATGCCGGCACCTGACGGGTGATGGGTTGTGACAAGGGGCGCCGTGGCGCCCCTTTGTGATCGTCTCGCCCGGCACGGGGCATCACAGGGTGAGCAGGTGCTCGTTTTCCACCGTCTCTATCCCGCTCTCCTGGATGGCAAGGCGCGTCATGGCGTGCGCTACCTGACTGGCCTCGATGGCACGCCAGCGGCGCAGCGACCCGCGCAGCAGGGGCTTGACCAGCGGATAGATGGCCTGGATGATCTGCTCCGAACGGCGCGCAGGTTCTCGATGGCCGAGCAGCATGGCCGGGCGCAGGATGACGAGCCGCTGCCACTCCTGGGCCAGCAGGGCCTGCTCCATCTCGCCCTTGGTGCGGGGATAGAGGGCAGGGGAACCCGGGTTGGCGCCCAGACTGGAGACCACCAGCAGGCGGCGGCAGCCGTGGAGACGGGCGAGCGCAGCAAAGGCCAGCACATAGTCGAGATCGACCCGGCGAAATGCCTCGGCCGAGCCGGCATCCTTGCGGGTGGTGCCAAGGCAGCAGAAGGCAATGTCCACAGGGGAGGGCAGCGTCAATCTGTCCAGCGCGTCGAACGAGGTGGGCAGTCAGGTGCGTCCCGGAGCGGGATCGCCCGGTTTGCGGCAGAGCAGGAGGAGGTCGTGTTCCGTCCCCAGCTCGCGCAGCAAGGCTTTGCCAATCAGACCGGTGGCGCCGGCAATCAGGAATCGACTCATGATGATCTCCTCGGGGCAATGAGGCATCCAGAGTGTGGCCCGGCGACATCACCGGGGCCAGAGAGAACAAAACCGGCAGAAGCCGGTTTTGTAATGTCATCTAGAGCGGTGTGGTGAAGGCGGCAGGGAGAGGGAAATCACCGGTCACGGTGGCCAGTCTGTCACCCACGAAGTTGAGGGTCAGCTCCTTGCGCTCCTTGTCGCCCCGACCGGGCTGGAACTCATAGAGGTAGTACCAGGTGTTGGGGTCAAAGCTGTCGCGCAACATGGGAGAACCCAGCACGAACTCGACCTGTTCGCGGGTCATGCCCTGGCGCAGCTTGTCGACCTGCTTTTGTTCCACATAGTTGCCCTGGGGAATATCGATGCGATAGACCAGGCTGCAACCGGACAGGGTGAGGGCGGTCAGGGCCGCGGCAATCAGGTGTTTCATCCGCATATCGGGTTCAGATCATCCATACAGTCTTTTTAGCTCGGCAAATCATACCCACTCCCCGTGCGGAAGTAAAAAGCCATTGATCCATCAGCCAATAAAAAGGGCCGCGTGGCGGCCCTGGCAGATCTTGCCCCCTTACATGGCGGCGCGGAAGATGGCGACGATCTCCGCGTGAGTCGCCTGCCTGGGGTTGGTGAGACCACAGGCATCCTTGAGCGCATTGTTGGCCAGCACGTCGAGGTCGTCGGCCCTGACCCCGAGCTGCTCCAGACCGGCGGGGATCTTGACGTCGCGAGCCAGTTGCCGGATGGCGTCAATGGCTGCCGCCGCACCCTGCTCATCGCTCATGGCGCTCACATCCACCCCCATATGACGGGCCACATCCTTGAGCCGGCCGGCGCACACCCGGGCGTTGTAGGCCTGGACATGGGGGAGTAGCACCGCATTGCACACCCCGTGGGGCAGGTCGTAGAAGCCCCCGAGCTGATGAGCCATGGCGTGCACATAGCCCAGGCTTGCGTTGTTGAAGGCCATGCCGGCCAGGAACTGGGCATAGGCCATCTGCTCACGGGCATGGAGATCCTCCCCCTGATGCACGGCGGTGCGAAGGTGTTCGGCAATCAGTGCGATGGCCATCACGGCGCTGGCATCGGTGACCGGGGTGGCGGCGGTGGAGACATAGGCCTCGATGGCGTGGGTCAGGGCATCCATGCCGGTGGCGGCGGTGAGGCCGGCGGGCTTGGCCAGCATCAGTTCCGGATCGTTGACCGACATCAGCGGCGTGACGTGCTTGTCGATGATGGCCATTTTCACCTGACGGGATTCGTCGGTAATGATGCAAAAACGGGTCATCTCGGAGGCGGTGCCGGCGGTGGTATTGATGGCGATGAGCGGCAACTGCGGCTTGGCGGAGCGATCCACCCCCTCGTAATCCTTGATGCTGCCCCCATTGGCGGCTACCAGGGCGATGCCCTTGGCGCAGTCGTGGGGTGAGCCGCCGCCGAGCGAAATGACGCAGTCGCAGCCGTGGGCCCGGATTATCGCAAGACCCGCCTCGACGTTGGCCACAGTGGGATTGGGTCTGGTCTCGTCGAACACCACGGCACCGATGCCGTGCTCGGCCAGGAGGGCGGCAAGCCGGCCCACCACGCCAATCTGGCCCAGGATCTTGTCGGTGACGATGAGCGCCTTGCGATAGCCATGTCCCTGGATATCCGCTGCCGCCTCCTGCAGGCAGCCCGCCCCCATCAGGTTGATTGCGGGAATGTAGAACTTGAATGTCGCCATGATGGACTCCGTATGATTAGCCATTAAGTGGTATGCGGGCGCCAACATAACAGCGTCGGAGGGGATGAGAAGGGGTCAATGGTATCTCGTTTGCAACTTTGTGGACTCGATCGCGCTCTTTAAATGGACGGTCGATCAAGGCTTGACAAGGGATGGGAGTGCAAAAGGAACGTAAAAACGTTTTTCAAGAAATTCATCATCTTAGCAAACGTTTCGCGCCATTTTTGTCAGCTTTGAAGCGCAGAAGTGTGAGGCGCATCAAGGAATTGGAAAGCGCTTTCGACCATAGTTGGCGCCTCCCCGGATGAGGGGACACCGGCTTGAAAGTACCGTAAAGAATCACCTTAACTGCACTCGGCTGCCATGCGGCGGGGCGCAACCAGGAGTCCACTATGTCTGATGTATTTCACTTGGGTTTGAAAAAAGCGGATCTGCAAGGCGCCACCCTGGCGATCGTCCCCGGTGACCCCGAGCGCGTGAAGCGCATCGCAGAGCTGTTGGACAACCCGGTGCACCTGGCCAGCCATCGTGAATTCACTACCTGGCGCGGCGAGATGGACGGCAAGGCCGTGATCATCTGCTCCACCGGTATCGGTGGCCCGTCCACCTCCATCGCGGTGGAAGAGCTGGCCCAGCTGGGTATCCGTACCTTCCTGCGCATCGGCACCACCGGCGCCATCCAGCCGCACCTGAACGTGGGCGACGTGATCGTCACCACCGGCTCCGTGCGCCTCGACGGTGCCAGCCTGCACTTCGCGCCGATGGAGTTCCCGGCAGTGGCCGACTTTGACTGCACCACCGCCCTGGTGAACACCGCCAAGGAGCTGGGCTCCAAGCTGCATGTGGGCGTCACTGCTTCTTCTGACACCTTCTACCCGGGTCAGGAGCGTTACGACACCGTATCCGGTCGCGTGGTACAACGTTTCCAGGGTTCCATGAAAGAGTGGCAAGCCATGGGCGTGCTGAACTACGAGATGGAGTCCGCGACCCTGCTGACCATGTGTACCAGCCAGGGCCTGCGTGCGGGCATGGTGGCCGGTGTCATCGTGAACCGTACCCAGCAGGAAATCCCGAACGCCGAAACCATGGCGAAAACCGAATCTGATGCCATCAAGATCGTGCTGGGCGCCGCCCGCAAGCTGATCTGATAGCACCACACCGAGTGGGGGGTGGGGGCCGTTGCGAAAGCGCGGCCCCTATCTTTATCCGCCGTTTGCCCCTTTTGCCTTCCTGGCCCTGCTTTCCCCCTTCTTCGTTACCCCTGTTGCACCGTCATGGCCGCCAGTGCCTGCGCAAAGGGTGCCTCACAGCGGATCTGTACCGCTTCGCCGCTCACCGGGTGCACAAAACCGAGTTCACTGGCGTGCAGCATCAGTCTGGGGGCTCGTTCGCAGCCGGGCGGGAGCAGGCCGCCATAGAGATCGCATCCAAGGATGGGATGGCCCAGCCACTGGCTGTGGATGCGCAGTTGGTGGGTGCGCCCGGTTTCCGGTACCAGCCTGACCCGGGTCAATGGCACCGGCTGGCCTGCCCCCTCCAGGGTGAGCCACTCCATCACCCGATAGCGTGAGCGGGCGGGTTTGCCGCTGGCGGCGCAGATGCTCATCAGCGGGAACAGCGCCGGATCCTTGGCGATGGATGCGTCGATGACGCCCTCATCCACCGCCAGATGGCCGCAGAGCAGTGCCTCGTAAGCCTTGCTCACGGTGCGCTGGCTGAACTGGTGGCAGAGCAGGGCGTTGATGCTCTTGTTTTTGGCCACCACCATGACGCCCGAGGTGCCAAAGTCGAGGCGGTGCACCAGGGTGCAGCCGGGGTAATCCTGTACCAGCCGGTAATGGACCGAATCGAGGTTCTGCGGGTTCTTGCCCGAGAGGCTCAGCAGGCCGCTCGGCTTGTTGATGAGCAGCAGATGCGCATCCTCGAACAGGATCTCGATGGTGGCGGCGCAGGGCGGAGCAACAAAGGTGTCGATGATGGCGGACATGGGGCAACCGGACGATGAAGGGGGAGGGATCATACCCGAACGATGGCGGCGCGGCGAATCTGGGTGTCCGCTCCCGAAGCATATCGCCAAGTACTTGATCTCGTTGGTTGAGGCGTTTTGTGACTCCCTCCTGAGTTCATCTGGCCATCTCTTGCTAAGGTATGGCTCCCTGTCATGTTGTAAGGAGTCTGTCCATGGCGTTGCCCGTTATTCTCGATTGCGATCCCGGCCACGATGATGCCATCGCCCTCATTCTGGCGCTGGCGAGCCCCGAGCTGAAGGTGCTGGCGGTCACCACCAGCGCGGGCAACCAGACCCCGGACAAGACCCTCAACAATGCCCTGCGCATCCTGACCCTGCTCGGCCGCGACGACATCCCGGTGGCGGCGGGGGCAGCCAAGCCCCTGGCCCGTGAGCTTATCATCGCCGACAATGTCCACGGCGAATCGGGGCTGGACGGCCCAGAGCTGCCGGATCCCGCCTTTGCTCCCCGGGCGATGAGCGCCCTTGAACTGATGGCAAGATGTCTGCGCGAGAGCCCGGAGCCGGTCACCCTGGTGCCGACCGGGCCGCTCACCAACATTGCCCTCTTGCTGGCGGCCCACCCCGAGCTCAAGCAGAAGATCGCCCGCATCGTGCTGATGGGGGGCGCCGCCGGTGCGGGCAACTGGACCCCGGCGGCGGAATTCAATATTTATGTGGATCCCGAAGCGGCCGATATGGTCTTCAAGTCGGAGCTGCCCATCACCATGTGCGGGCTGGACGTGACCCACGAGGCCCAGGTGATGGACGAGGATATCGAGCGGGTACGCGCCATTCCCAACCCGGTGGCGCAGTGCGTGGCACAGCTGCTCGACTTTTTCATGATCTATCATCGGGATCCCAAGTGGGGATTTGCTGGCGCGCCGCTCCATGACCCCTGTACCATCGCCTGGCTGCTGGCGCCCTCCCTGTTTCACGGGGTGGAGTGCCGGGTCGATATCGAAACCGGCGGGACCCATACCCTGGGGATGACGGTGGTGGATCGCTACGACCTGACCGGCAAACCGGCCAATGCCCTGGTGCTGCTGGGGCTCGACAGGGTAGGTTTCATCGAGTTGCTGGTGCAGCGACTGCGCTCATTTGGTTGACATCCTGGACATCGGATAAGGGGTTGGGAATGTGGAAAGGGACGTTGGCGCTGCTGACATGCATGCAACTGACGGGTTGCGCGACCCCGTTCGAGAAGATGTGGCAGGGGCTGGCGACCTGCGAGCTGGACACCCTTCATCTCGACATCGAGACCGGGCGCCCGGCCAATCCGCAGCTCGCCATGTATACCCCTGACAAGGTGAGCGAGGGCTTTGCCTGGTACAAGGTCCATCAGGAGTTGCACGGCCTGCCCATCGTCGGCTTCCTGGTGCCAGCCTCCACCTTCGAGGTACATGCCCTCTTCGTGGATACCCCCATCGCCAATGCCCGCAGGCTGACCCACAACGCCTATGGCAGCGAATTTTCCGACGAGAGGCTGCATGACGAGGGGATGGCACCCCTGTTGCTGCGCGACCCCAACAATCCCAAGCGCTCCATCATCGACTGCACCCGGGGTGAGTCGGCGGAGCCGCTGCCGGAAGCGTCTTTCGGCGAAGGGGAGTGAGCCCGGGGGAGGGTAACGGGATATCAGGCCAGACAAGAAAGGGGCCAGCCGCAAGGCTGGCCCCTTCTCTATGGGAGCAGACCCGGGTCCGGGGTGTCAGGGATACCCCAGGGTCTGCCTGATGACGGGAAGCTGCGCAGCAATCCAGGCCGGATTGATGGGCCCCCAGTCGCTGATGCGGTAGTGCCCCTGCAGATGGCGAGCCCCCTCGGTCTGCTCGAAGGCGCACTGGATGTCGAGCTCCGCCAGGGCGCTGAGGGTGTCCTGGGCGGTGCGGCGCGGCATGCCGGTCGCCTCCATGATGGCGGGCACGGTGTCCGTGCCCTGACTGATGAGGTGAGCCACGTAGAGCCGGCGATAGAAGCTGGTGCGGGTCTTGCTCGGCTCGCTCATATCTCGTCCTCTAGGCGATCGAAGTAGCGCCAGGTGGCGATGGCCGCCTTGCCCATCACCAGGGCCCAGACACCGAACCAGAACCAGCGGAAGAAGCTCCAGGTGGAGGCATCGGGCTCGGTGCTCGCGATCTTGGTGACGTTGGGGAACATGGAGAACATGTTCACGCGCCAGCCGTAGGAGGTGATGATGGCCAGGCGTTTTTCGAACTCCATGGACTTGGCTTTGGCCTGGACGTCGGCGGCGTTGAACTTGAAGTAGAAGGGCCAGCCCCATTCGGTGTCTTCATTGCGAAACACCCGGATCTTCTCGCCGGGGCGCTCGGTGTAGATGTAATAGACGTCGGTGGTGGGGCCGTCAGCCGGGTTCTTCTGGCTGATGGGGCCATCCTTGTCGGTGCGCTTCACCTCCACCCCGGTGATGGTGGCGATGGTGTGCTCCGGCAGATAGAAATCGAGCCAGAGTGCGGAGAGCAGGGCGATGAGGCCGAGCATGATAAAAGCGGGTTTCTTGAACTTCAGGCTCATGATGATCTCTCGATGAGGGGGAGTGACGTGCCTCTACCATA
The DNA here is from genome assembly GCF_040907975.1 of Aeromonas sp. s10. Classification (NCBI taxonomy): domain Bacteria; kingdom Pseudomonadati; phylum Pseudomonadota; class Gammaproteobacteria; order Aeromonadales; family Aeromonadaceae; genus Aeromonas; species Aeromonas sp. s10. Next base: position 145,188 of record NZ_JBFOCV010000026.1, read on the forward strand.
CCCACATTTGCGAATGCAGCCCAGCCCCCAATGACACCTTGATGGCAAAAACCCGTTTTAAACAGGAGGCGTGAAGGGGGAGGGGCAAGTGCGGGGCCTGCGCCGGGCCCCGCGCCGGGCCCCGCGCCGGGCCCCGCGGTATCGAAGAGATCCTCGCAGTATCAGAGCTGGAACTGGGCGAGCTGCCTGCGCTGCTGCTCGGCGAGCTGTGACAGTTCGTGACTGGCGGCGGCACTCTGGCTGATGCCGGCGGCGTTCTGGTTCACGATCTCGTGGATGTTGGTGAGGTTGCGGCTGATGTCGGCGGTGACGCAGGATTGTTGTTCTGCCGCGGTCGCCACCTGGGCGTTGGCACCGTTAATCTGGTTGACCGCATCCGTGATGCCCCCCAGCAATGCCTGTACCTCGGCGGAGAGCTGCTGGTTGTGGCCGAGGATCTCCAGGGTCTGCTGCACGCCGCTGTTGGCGGAGAGGGACTGGCTCTGCAACTGCTCGATGATGGCCTGGATCTCCTTGGTGGAGTCCTGGGTACGGGCAGCCAGCAGGCGCACTTCGTCGGCCACCACCGCAAAGCCGCGGCCGCTTTCACCGGCGCGGGCCGCCTCGATGGCGGCGTTGAGGGCCAGCAGGTTGGTCTGCTCCGAAATGCTCTGAATGACTTCGATCACCTTGCCGATCTGCTCGGACTGGGACTTGAGCCTGGCCACCACAGTCGCGGCGTTCTCCAGACTGCCCGCCATGCGGCCGTTGGCCTCGATGCTTTCGGCAAACAGGGCCAGCCCCTGCTCGACCCGACTGTTGGCATCCCGGGCCAGCTCGTCGGCCAGGGCGGCGTTGTGGTTGACGTTGTCGGCGGTGCTGGCCAGCTCGGTGACGGCGGAGGCCACCTGTTCGGTCTCACCGCGCTGCTGCTGGGCGTTGACCTCTGCCTGGGTCATCACAGCGGCAAGCTCGGTGGCGGCGGAGGCCACATTGCCGCTGATGCCGGTCAGGGTCTGGATGGTGTTGGCAAGCTGGCTCAGGGTCCGGTTGATATCCCTGGCGAGCTGGCCCAGCTCGTTGTTGCCTTCGGCATTGGCACGCACGTTGAAGCGGCCGAGGGCGACGGCGTGCATCACCTCCTGCAACTGGCCGATGGGCTGCACGATGCGCCCGGAGATCCACCAGCCGCCCAGCAGGGCCGCGATCAGGGTGCTCCCCATCAGCAGCAGGGTGCGCAGCAGGGTCGCGCGGTAGTGGGCCTGCTCCTCGGCAATCTCAGTCTGGGTCAGCTGATTGATGTGGACGGACATGGCATCGATCTGCTTGATGAGCGCCTCCCCCAGATCGCGAAAGTGCAGGCGGGCCTGCTCATAGGCGGCGGGATCGCCACTGCCTTGGTACTTGGCGGTCAGCAGGGGCAGCATGCTGCTGCGGGTATGGCCGAGGTAGGCCTGCAGGGCGGCCGCGACCTGACGGTTGTCCTGCTCGGCTCCGGTGACAACCAGTCTGGTCAGGATGGCGCCAATCTCCTGCTCGGCGGCGGAGAGCTGGGCCGGCAACTGGGCGAAGAGGGCCTCATCGTACAGGCCGTAGATGGCGTTGGTGCGCAGCCGGTAGGTGGCGTGGATCAGGGCCGCGATGTCGTCCTTGTGGCGGGTGACGCTGGCGGTGGTTTCATTCATGTCCTGAATGGCACCGTCGATTTCCTGTTTGCTGATCACGGCCATCAGCAGCATCAACAGGCTGGCGAGCAGGAGAGGGATAAGCACTTGAAGACGAATGGACAGATTATTCAATGACATGAAAGATCCTAACCCGAAAGAGGAGTGAGGCGGCATCTTACACAGGCGCGACAATCCTTGTCACAGGGTTTTTAATGCTGAATTCTTGCTGAATGAAAAGGTTTTTCTTGTGTTAAAAGAGTGTGATAGGCAAGATCGTCTGCTTGTTACCCTGGAGGTGTAGTGTGTCCGACTGGATTGATCCCGCCATCTTGGCGCTCTTTATTCCCACGTTCTTTTTTGTCTCAGTAACCCCCGGTATGTGCATGACCCTGGCGATGACCCTGGGCATGAGTCTGGGGGTGCGCCGTACCCTGCACATGATGTGGGGGGAGCTTGTCGGCGTCGGCCTGGTCTCCGTGCTGTCGGTGGTCGGGGTGGCGGCAGTCATGCTCAACTACCCGGCCCTGTTCTCCGCATTCAAATATGTAGGTGGCGCCTACCTGGTCTGGCTTGGCATCCAGATGTGGCAGGCCAAGGGCAAGATGGCCATCCCGGCGGATCTCTCGGCGGGCCAGCAGACCAGCCCCATGGGACTGGCCGTGCAGGGTTTCGTGACCGCCATCGCCAACCCCAAGGGGTGGGCCTTCATGGTCTCCCTGCTGCCCCCCTTCATCAATGCGGCCAAGCCGATGGCACCCCAGATAGGGGCCCTGGTCGCGCTCATCCTGGTCATCGAGTTCTCCTGCCTGATGCTCTATGCCAGCGGTGGCCGCACCTTGCGCCATTTCCTCGCCAAGAGCGGCAATGTCACTCTGATGAACCGGATCGCGGGCTCTCTCATGCTGTTTGTCGGGGTCTGGCTGGCCCTCGGCTAAACACCCGCTCAATCTGCCGCCCTATGTGATGCCATGGGGCACCTGAAGAGAGATGATGCAAAAAGGCCACCTCCCTGCCCGGGAGGTGGCCTTTTACATGGGCCCGTTTTTTTATGAACCTACTTTTCATGGACTCATGAGGTCAGTCGGTCAGGCAGTCCGGATCGAACACGTACTCCCCGGCCAGCCAGCGCAGGATCTCGTTCACGCAGGCCTGATCCTGGAACGGCAGGTAGCGGCTCTTGAGATGGATGACCTGCTCGGGGGTGAGCTGGGCCAGACCGATGTCCTGGAAGAGCGGCAGGTCTGCCTGGATCATGGCGGAGATCTGTGGCCCGCAGGTGGCGTTGAGGGAGGCGTGCAGCGCCTTGTCAGGATCGTACTGCTTGCCGAGCTTGTAGCTCATGGGCAGGGTGGCGAGCGGCAGGGCCGAGAGGGCCGCCTGCTTCATGGGATTGACCGCATGGCCGCTCACGAGATCCGCCAGCTCTGCCGGACGGTTTTCGAAGGCGCGCAGGTGCAGGAAGCTGCTCGCCTTGCTGCCGTCATTGACCGGATAGTTGTCCCACAGGAAGGGCTTGCGATGGAGCCAGTCGGCGGCCTGTTTGAGGTGGGCAGCCGGATACTCGGTGGAGCAGACTTTGGGGCCGGTCCAGAAGAGATCGATGCGCTTGTCGAGCCCCTGACCCAGATCCTGCAGATAGTGGGGGGGCATGGCACCGAACACCTTCTCCAGCACGGGATCCGTGCTGTAGTAGCTGGGACAGAACAGCAGGCGGCCTGCATCGGTGTGGGCCGCGATGTCGTGGGCGATGGTGAGCTGCCAGTGGGCGAGATCAGGGGTGTCCCCCTTCATGTCGTCAAACAGGATCGCCAGGATATCGGGCTTGAGCGCCTCTTCGATGAGCCTCACCTTCTCCAGCAGGGCGGGTCGCTGGCGGGCATAGTCGTGATGGGCCCCCATGGGGCTCAGGCCCACCCCGAAGGCCAGACCGTTCTCCCGGCACTGGCGGGCGAGCTGGCACAAGGCTTCAAGCTGGTCGGCGGGCCAGGGTGTGGCCCAGTGCTTGCGCAGGTAGCCGTCTTCCTTGGGGGCGTAGAGGTAGAAGCCATAGCCGTGGCGGGGCAGCCACTGGGCGTAGCGGGCACGGGCTTCCCAGCTCCAGCCCTTGCCAAAGAAACCCTCGATGAGGCCCAGCTTGGGCGAGGGAGGATACAGACCGGACAACAGGGTTTGATAAGGCATGGTTCACTCCCTTCTCACACAAATGCGGGCTACGATGGCCGGCGCCTAGACGGGGTCTTCTTCCAGGAAGCGTACCCCTATCTTGCGGGGTTCACCCTCTTCCATTTCCGCCACCGTCCAGAGCAGTCCCTGCCAGGCGACATGGTCACCGACCACCAGATTATCGCCCAACTGATGGGCAATAAAATCGCCGAGGCTCTGATCCGCCACCTCGCTCACATCCAGCCCGTAGAGCGGGGCGAGATCCACCAGCCTGGCGTTGGCCTCCAGCAGGAAGTCACCGAAGAAGCGCGGGCCCAGATCCTGCTCCGGCGCCTGGCTGAAGAGCTGACCGAGGGCGGGCAGGTCGTGCTCGTGGCCGATGACGCACAGGATGTCATCGGATTGCAGGCAGGTACTGCCCGAGGGGTGGAGCAGCTCCTGGCCGCGGAACAGGGCGCAGATGCGGGTGCCCTGGGGCATGCGCAGTTCCCGCAAGGGCGAACCGATGCACCACTTCTCGGCGCTCAGGCGATAGACGAAGGTCTCCCACTGGCTGTCGAGATCGATTTCCAGCCCAGAGCGGTTGATGGGAGAGGGCGGTGCGGGCACCTCCACTCGCGCCAGCTTTGATGCCAGCGGCAGCGAGCTGCCCTGCAGGATGAGCGAAACCAGCACCACGAAGAAGGCGACATTGAAGTAGAGCTGGGCATTGGGCAGCCCCGCCATCATGGGGAAGACCGCCAGGATGATGGGCACGGCGCCGCGCAGCCCCACCCAGGAGATGAACCAGCGCTCGCGCGGCGCGAAGTTCTTGAACGGCAACAGTCCAATCCAGACCGACACCGGACGGGCAAACAGGATCATCCACATGGCCAGGGCCAGCGCCGGCAGGGCGATGGGCAGCAGCTTGTGGGGCGAGGCGAGCAGCCCCAGCACCAGGAACATGCCGATCTGGCTGAGCCAGGTCAGGCCGTCCAGCACGGAGAGGGTGGTGCTGCGGCTGCGCAGGGAGAGATTGCCGAGCAGCAGGCCGGTGAGGTAGATGGCGAGGATGCCGCTGCCCCCCACCGCCGTGGTGAGGGCGAAGATGAGCAGGCCGCCGCTCACCGTGAGCAGGGGATAGAGACCGGGGGCGAGTTTGGCACTGTTGATGAGCTTCCACAGCAGCCAGCCCCCCGCAAGGCCGATGCCAGCGCCCAGCCCGAACTGCTTGACGAGTTGCAACAGCAGGAAGCCGGCATCCAGCCCCTGCTGGGCGGTGGCCAGCACCTCGATCAGGGTGACGGTGAGAAAGACCGCCATGGGATCGTTGCTGCCCGATTCTATCTCCAGGGTGGCGCTGACCCGCTCGTTGAGGCTGCGCCCGCCGAGCAGGGAGAAGACCGCCGCCGCATCGGTGGAGCCGACGATGGCACCGATGAGCATCCCCTGCATCAGGTTGAGGTCGAACAGCCAGGCGGCGGCGAGGCCCGTGAGGCCTGTGGTGATGGCCACCCCGACCGTGGCCAGCGAGAGCGCGGGCCAGAGCGCGACCCGAAAGGAGGAGACCCGGGTGCGCATGCCGCCGTCCAGCAGAATGATGGCCAGTGCCAGGTTGCCCACCAGATAGGCGACCGAGTAGTCGGCGAAGTGGATGCCGCCGGGACCATCCTCACCCGCCAGCATGCCGACGGCGAGGAAGATGACCAGGATGGGGATGCCGACTCTGGAGGAGAGTGCGCTCAACAGGACACTGGCACCCACCAACAGGGCACCGATGAAGAAGAAACTGTTGACGGTGGTGGCATCCAATGGCGAACTCCTTATGGCGGGCTGCAAAACAGGCACATTATATGCAGATTGACCCCCTTTGTGTGGCTTAATTGTGCATTGTTTTGCAGTTTTTTACGTTTGTTGCGCAGTTTTCAAGCAGGGCGAGGGCGGAGTGCCCGCGCGGGAAAGCGCAGGGAAAGGGGGCAATGGATGGGGCTTTCAGGGCCGGCTCAGGGGGCGGCAGAGGGCGGAAAAATGCCGTGGACGGGAAGGGGGCAGGAGCGCCGACGGGCTCCTGCGAGGGGGTCAGTCGTCCTCGTCGTCCTTGACCTCCCGGATCTTGTCCTTGTACTTGGGCAGCTGTTTCTCGAGCTGCTTCATGTCCTTGATGGCGTTGAGAAACAGGCCGAGCAGAAACAGCAGCGGCAAGCCTATCCATAACCACAAGCTCATCAGAATCTCCTTTCGTGGTGTGCCGGGGTGACATAGCGGGCCAGGATCTCGTCGAGATGAGCCAGGATGCACTCCTTGCCTTCAATATCCGCCCGTTCCAGACAAAGCGCCAGCGCCGCCGAATCCAGGGCCAGCCCGTCGGATTCGGGCGCGAAGCTCAGGTGCCAGGGCTCGTAGGCCACCCCCTGATCCGGTTGCTCCCCTTTTGCATAGGGCAGGAAGAAGCCGAAGTCGTTCATGTGATCGTCCAGCCATTCGCGCAAATCGGCAAACCAGCCGCCCGCCTCGTACTCCCAGGGTTCCAGCGCGAGCCGGGTGCCGGCGGGCAGGCAGTCCGGATCGTAGATGTCGAGATCCGTGCCCCAGTGATGGCGGCTGGTGCCGGGCAGGGCGCTCCAGTGCAGGATGGCGTGCAGTCGCTCGGTCTCGCCCAGTTGCAGGGCATCGAGGGGCTGGTTGTGCGCATCCAGCAGAGGGCGCTCCCCGCGCCATTTGCCGTTCCAGATGGCGAGCTGGCGCTCGAAGCCGCGCCAGCTGGAGGCCGCCTGCAGGTTGAAACCGGCATGGGCGGCAGCCACCTGCATGTCGTTGAAGGCCGCCGCGGTGGCGGCGGTCAGACGATGGGGGCCGCGCCCCACCAGGATGAGGTGGCTCTCATCCAGCCCAAGCAGTTGATCCTGATTCATGGTCTGGTCTCTCTTGTCCGGAGCACCGCTCATGCCAGCAGTCGTGCCAGCACCCCTTGGTACATGTCCGCCAGCAGATCCAGATCGTCCGCCTTCACGCACTCGTTCACCTTGTGGATGGTGGCGTTGACCGGGCCGAGCTCGATGACTTCCGCCCCGGTGGGAGCAATGAAGCGCCCATCGGACGTGCCCCCCGTGGTGAGCAGGGCCGGCTGCTGGCCGTTCACTGCCGCCACGGCGGCGACGGTGGCTTCCAGCAGGGCGCCGGTGTCCGTCAGGAAGGGTTGGCCGGAGAGGGTCCACTTCAGCTCGAAGTCCAGGCCGTGACGGGTCAGCAGCGCCTCGACCCGCTCGCGGATAGCCGCATCGGTGAGCTCGGTGCTGAAGCGGAAGTTGAACTGGACCTGCAACTCCCCCGGAATGACGTTGGAGGCGCCGGTGCCGCCCTGGATGTTGGCGATCTGGAAGCTGGTGGGGGGGAAGTAGGCGTTGCCCTTGTCCCACTCGATGGCGGCGAGCTCCGCCAGCGCCGGGGCTGCCTTGTGGATGGGGTTGTCCGCCAGATGGGGGTAGGCGACGTGGCCCTGCACCCCGCGCACCAGCAGATCGCCGGTGATGGAGCCGCGACGGCCGTTCTTCACCACGTCCCCGACCTGGGCGGTGGAGGAGGGTTCGCCGACGATGCACCAGCGGATCTTCTCGTTGCGTGCCTCCAGGGTGTCGATGACGCGCACCGTGCCGTTGATGAAGGGCCCCTCTTCATCCGAGGTGATGAGAAACGCGATGGAGCCCTTGTGGTCCGGGTGCTCGGCCACGAAGCGCTCGGTCGCCACCACCATGGCGGCCAGAGACCCCTTCATGTCGGCGGCGCCCCGGCCATGGAGCATGCCGTCCTTGATGGTCGGCTCGAATGGCGGGGTGTCCCACTTCTCCAGGGGGCCGGCGGGCACCACGTCGGTGTGGCCGGCGAAGCAGAAGAGGGGACCCTCGCTGCCACGGCGTGCCCAGAGGTTGGTGGTGTCCTCAAAGACCATGGGTTCGATGACGAACCCCAGGCGCGCGAGGCGCTCCGCCATCAGGGTCTGGCACCCTTCATCCAGGGGGGTCACGGAGGGGCGGCTGATCAGATCCTTGGCCAGTGTGATGACGTCCGACATCGGTGTTCCTTAACAGAAAAAGTTAACGGGAGAAGAGGGATTGATAGAGGTCTGCCTTGAAGCCCAGGGTCAGGGTGCCGTCCTGGTCCAGCAGCGGGCGCTTGATCATGGACGGGTGGGCCAGCAGCAGATCACGGGCCTTGGCGGTGTCGAGCCCCTGCTTTTCTGCTTCTGGCAGGGCGCGGAAGGTGGTGCCACGGGTGTTGAGCAGGGCTTCCCAGCCCAGCTTGGCGAGCCAGAGATCGAGCTGCTCCGGGCTCAGACCGTCGGCGCGGTGATCGTGAAAGCGGTAATCGATACCCGCCTCCTCCAGCCACTTGCGGGCCTTCTTGATGGTGTCGCAGTTCTTGATGCCATAGAGGGTGGTGGCCATGGGGGATCCTTTGTCTGCGGGCCGGCGGCCCTGAAATCGTGCAAGGGCCCGATTCTGGCATTGTGGCCCCCCCATGGCAACGCTCATGGCCGGATGGGCTGGTTTTACCAGTCAGGCTGAGTGGAGAAGGGAGGGGGCCGCGCGCCAGAACACGCTGGTCTGTGACGGGATGCGCTGCGGTATCAAAGGGGGAGACCGGGGGCGGGAGGCCCTTATGCTGCACACCTGGCCGGATAGAACGACAGGGGGCAGGGCGCCTCACAGGGACACACACCTGGCCGGATGGGGCCGCTGGGGCCGGAGAAGAAACGGTGGGGGCCAAAAACCAGAACGCGCCTGCTGGTATGGGCGCGTTCCGGATTCAGGGGGCGGCACTCAGTGCAGGGTGGTCCACTCGTGATCGAAGACCCGTGCCCGCTCCCAGGGGGCATCCGGCAGGCTGGAGGAGAGGCCGGCGTATTTGCCCACGTCATCCATCACGATGGCGGAGAGGAGCTCTTTGGCAAAGCACAAAAGGTCTATAAGGGTTGTAAGCCGATGGTGATGGATAATCAGGAAGAAATGCTAGACTTGCTTTCGCAAGGTATAGCGAAGGCATCGATGGCGAAACGACGGGTATTAGACTTTCAAATGCTCATCGTATTAGATCGACTAGCTAAAGAAAAAAGAGGACATGCTTACGGCCCCCTTCTTAGGGGTTTTAGGGGTTAATGTGGAGTAATGAAAAATGAAATCATTCTTCGTTGCTATTGTGCTGTTATTGATGGGGCAAAATTCAACACTAGCTAAATATGATGTAGAAAACCATGCTATTTTAACAACAGATCTTGAGGAATGGTGTAGTGGAGAGGCTGATGAGCAGGCCTTCTGTCATGGCTTTTTGACAGGTATTTATGAAAATTCAACCTGTATGAACCCTCCACGTAAGACCTATAGCTTTCAAGATCTGAAGGAAACATTTTTGGGGTGGACGAAATTTAAGGGGGATAAAGGGTATGCCTTTGCATCCGAAGGAGCTGCCATGGCGTTATATGAAAAATATGGTTGCAAAAGCTATTTACAAAAAACTTTAGTGGGACTAAAGGATTGATGAAATAAAACGTTCATGTAGTCGTTCTTTAATGGTTTATTGAGTGTTAAGGATAGGGTTATGATTAGCTTCTACATTCTTCATACATATAGCTGATGGAGTAGCTATGTCAGATGTGAGTGCTCTAGCTCTAGCTATCGATATAGTACAGGCTACCATTACTAACGGTGATGGTCGTAGGAAAAATGAAAAAATAAGTGCGGCCGAGGTTGAAGAATTATTTATAAAATACATGTCTCAAGGCTGTAGTACCGTTACTCCTGATTATCTGAAAGGAAGTCTAAGCTATCTGAATCCCAATGCAGAGCAGTTAAAAACCCAAAATTCAGGCAGGGATTGGAGGCATGGTGAGCTGATCCCTGATGCCATATCTAGAGTCGTGCCTGTAATGCTCGATGCAGGTAATGGTTATGTACCAAATGCAAGAAATTTTTTATTGAATAGTCTTGCGAGTAGATATTCTAGAGGGTGGAAGCGTTTACCTGCGTACCCCCCAATTCCAGATTTATTTCCTGAAAAATCGAGCTTCAAACCTTGGTTCGCTGTCTTTTCAGACATGATTGGTAATTTTCTTTATTTCTACTACCCCGAAGAGCCGCAAGGAATTATAGAGATTCCTTACTCAGGTATTGACTTGATGGGATTCAAAATTTATTGGCGTCATGGTACACCAGGCCTATCTGACATATTGCAGTGGGTTTATTTAGAATGGGTTGTCAGAACATATGTGTGCTGGGAAATGGACCCAAAGAGTAAACGTTAGCTGTTCTAATTGGTGGCTACGGCTACTCAGCCTATTTGTACAGATCTAGTTATCACCTGACACCGGCCTCAAACCGGTGTCTTGTTTACGCTACTTTAGTGCGCACTTCCTTCGGTATCAATTTCAGACCCTTTTTGAACATGCTGTAGGGAGTCTGTCCTTCCATCATCCTGCCCTGATGTGGCCGCTGGGTGTTGTAGTGATCCAGATAGCTGTCCAGGTCTGTCTGCATCTGCTCCACTGATTCATACCAGGTCGTCCTCCCCTTGATACGGAAGTGTTCATCCAGCAGGGTGCGATGTAGCCGCTCGATCAAGCCGTTGCTCTGCGGCCTGCGTACCTTGGTGGTCCGGTGCTCAATCCCCTCCAGTTGCAGGAACAGCTCGTAGGGGTGATGGTCAGGGCGCCCGCAGAACTCGCGCCCGTTGTCCGACAGGATGGTATAGACCCGCGCCTCGTGAGCCTCGAAGAACGGCAGGACCGTTTCGTTGAGCACATGGACCGAGGTCACCGGCAGCTTGCTGGTGTAGAGCCGTCCCCAGGCGTGGCGGCTGTAGCAGTCCAGTACGGTTTGCAGATACACCTTGCCCACCCC
>NZ_JBFOCV010000027.1:0-7243 GCF_040907975.1 Aeromonas sp. s10
ATCGACTGCCAGATGCCCCACTGCCAGGATCCGGCGAAGTCCGACTTCACCCAGCTGATCCAGGTCTCCATGGCCTACCGCAAGATCGACTGGGAGCACACCGTTGCCGGCACCTCTGGTGCGGATGACTGGCGCGCGCCGATCGAAGCGTAATTCCGAGCCAAAGGGCACTGCTTGCGGTGCCCTTTTATCGTCTCAGCAAGGACAACCTGCCCGGAGACCGTATTTCCGATTTTTCAACCCACGCATTTTTTCTTCTGTCCGTTTGCCTGGTGTGAGCGGGTGCAAGAAAAAATCCGAGTTTACGTCTTGCCGCACGCCGTCAAGGGCGTGCGGCAGCCATGGTGAAAGAAAAATCCAGGCGATGGCGAAGCTCTCACATGGCTTGATGTGCCCCATCTGATGGGGCCGCACGATATTTCAGGGGCGCGCAGCGATGGCAGACAGCACAGGATTACAATTTACCGTCAAGGTGGGGGCGCTGCCCGAGAGCACCTTCGTGGTGGCCGAGTTTGCGCTGGATGAGGCGTTGAACCGGCCGTTCAGCCTGCGCCTTGAGTTGGCAAGCGCTCAGCCCGATATCGACGTTGGCGCCGTGCTGGACCAGCCCTGCGAGCTGCTGGTGTGGTACAACGGCGAGCTGCAGCGCCGGGTGTGCGGGGTGGTCAGTGACTTCGCGCAGGGTGACAGCGGTTTTCGCCGCACCCGCTATCAGCTCATGGTACAGCCGGCCCTGTGGCGGCTGTCGCTTCGCCAGAACTCCCGCATTTTCCAGGCGCAAAAGTCCGATGAAATCCTCTCCATTCTGTTGCAGGAGCACGGCATCACCGATTACGCCTTTGCCCTGAAAAACGAGCATGCCAAGCGGGAGTATTGTGTTCAGTACCGGGAAACCGACCTCGACTTTGTGAGCCGGCTCGCCGCCGAGGAGGGGATGTTCTACTTCCACGAGTTTGAAGCGGGCAAGCACCGCATCGTGTTTGCCGATGACGCGGCCGCATTGACCGCCGGCCCCGAGCTCTTTTTCAATCTCGGTAACCGCTCGCTGGAGCAAGGCCCCTATGTGCGGCAGTTCCACTACCGGGAGGCGGTGCGCCCGTCGGATGTGGAGCTCAAAGACTACAGCTTCAAGACCCCGGCCTATGGTCTCTCCCACAAGAAACAGGGCGCAGAGCTCGAACACCAGCGCGATACCTACCAGCACTTCGATTTCCCGGGCCGCTACAAGCAGGATGGCAGCGGCAAGGCCTTTGCCCAGCACCGGCTCGATGCGCTGCGCAACGATGCGGTGGCGGGCCAGGCTAAGTCCAACTGCGCGGCCTTGCAGCCGGGGCAGAGCTTCTCGCTGACCGAACACCCCAACGGCAGCCTCAACACCGACTGGCAAATCGTGCGCATCCAGCACACCGGCTTGCAGCCGCAGGCACTGGAAGAGGAGGGGGGCAGCGGCCCCACCGTCTACCACAACGAATTCAGCGTAGTGAAAGCGAGCACCACCTGGCGGGCGCGCATCGGCAGCCCTGAGGCTCCTCACAAGCCCATGGTGGATGGCCCGCAAATCGCCATGGTGGTAGGCCCCGAGGGGGAAGAGATTTACTGCGACGAGCACGGCCGGGTGAAGTTGCAATTCCCGTGGGACCGCTACGACTCGAGCAACGACCAGAGCTCCTGCTGGGTGCGGGTATCCCAAGGCTGGGCCGGCGGTCAGTACGGCATGATGGCCATCCCGCGTATCGGCCACGAAGTCATCGTGAGTTTCCTGGAAGGGGATCCCGACCAGCCCATCGTGACCGGACGCACCTATCACGCCACCAACCGGCCGCCCTACGAGCTGCCGGCCAACAAGACCCGCACCGTGCTGCGCACCGAGACCCACCAGGGTGAGGGTTTCAACGAGCTGCGTTTTGAAGACCAGGCGGGGCAGGAAGAGATTTACATCCACGGTCAGAAAGACCTGAACGTGCTGATAGAGAACGACGCCGCCTGGCACATCAAGCATGACGAACACAGAGACATCGACAATGAGCGGGTGACCCGCATCAAGGCCAATGATCACCTCACTGTGAACGGTGAAAAACGGGATCACATCAAGGCCGACTATTCACTCGGCGTTGACACCTCCATGCACCAAAAACTGGGTGACAGCTGGCTGACACAGGCCGGGCAGGAAGTGCACGTCAAAGCCGGTGCCAAGGTGGTGCTGGAGGCGGGCTCAGACATTACCGTCAAGGTCGGCGGCTGCTTCATCAAGGTCGATGGCGGCGGCGTCACCCTGGTGGGGCCCACCATCAAGATGAATTCGGGCGGCAGCCCGGGTGCCGGCTCGGGATGGGGCGGCAAGTCACCATTGGGCCCTCTGGGTGTCAGTGTTCCCCCCAAACCCAAGGTACCGCTCACTCCTGCCCAACTGGCCACCATGAAGAGTGCCGCCCCTTTCTGTGAAGAGTGTGAAAAATGCAAGGAGGGTGGCTGTGAGATTTGAGATCACGCCGCTGGAAGAGTGGATACAGAGGCAATCAGCCCCTCTTTATGCCGTGCTGGCGGGGGCCTGCGATGCGGCTCCCTTGCTGCACTACTACCAACTCGATGGCCGCGAAACGCCACGCGGGCTCTATCTCGGCACCCCTTATGAGGACTGGCATCCCGTCATGCCCTATCTGGTGGCGCTCGACAAGGAGAGCCCCTTTATCGAATGGGCGCAGGGCGCCGAGGCGAGAGACTGGGGCTGGATAGTGGCGAGCGAGCAGCCTGTCGATGCCCTCTATGCCCATCTGCAGGGGTTGACCCAGATCTGGCACCAGGGGGAGGCGGTGTTCTTCCGTTACTGGGATGGCGTGTATCTGAGGCGCATTCTGGTCCAGCTGGGAGAGGATTTCACCGCCCTGCTGCCAGGAGTGAACGGGATCTGGGTCGGAGGGGATGGCTTCGAATGGGCTGCGTCAGAAGCCGCCGCACCACGCGCATTCCCCTGGTGGGAGCTGCCCCCCGCCATTGCCGCGACCTTGGCGAGACAGGATCCCGCCCCTCTTATCAACAACCTGATGCAGCAGTTGGCGGATCACAACGGTCAGCTCTACTGGGCGTTTCCCGAGGCGAACCTGCGCTGCAAGGTCGCCCGCTTTGTTTCCCGTCATCCATCCCCCGATATCGATCTGTTTCCGGCGCTGGAAGCGGCGCTGATCAATGAGGTTCAAGCATGAGCAATGTCGGCCAGGCCGTCTTCAACGAAGTGATCGCCGATTATCGCAACGTCCTGAGTGCCTATCGCAAGGATGCCGAGAGTTTCTTCCTGGGTGACATGCTCAGCATGGACATGGAGCAGACCATCAAGGTGGGCGACAAGACCATCACGGCATCGTCCGGCAGCAAGAAGGCGCAGTCCGTGGTGACGCAGTGCCCGCTGAGCGGCACGCTGCGGTTGGTTCATCTGTTCGAATCCGTCAGGTTTATTCCCATCGGCAATACCCCGTACAAGGTGGAGGCGGGGAAACTGGTGCGCGGACGTTTTGTCAGCGAGGCGGTAGTCAAGGAGGGAACCCTGGATGCCAAGGGTATTGCCGAGGTTGGTAAGCTGACCCCGGGCAAGTCCTATCGGGTGACCTTCTACCCCAATGTGAAGAAGAGCGATCTGGATGCGCTGTTTGCCTCTTATGCCCCGGTTCAAAAAGATCTGGAGGCCTGGCTTACCAAGGAGTGGAACAGTGAGCACAAGGCTGCGTGGGCCCGTTACAGCGGCACTGGTGGCGGGTTTGGCGGCCATGCGCTGGCGGCGGCAAGCGGTATCGGCAAGGCACTGGTCGGGGTGTGGGACGATCTTAAAACCATCTACAACCTGCTGGCCGATCCGGTAGGCAATGCCAAAAAGCTGGCCGAGTTCGGGGTGGACGCAGCGGCCATGGCAAAGGCCGGAGCCTCCCAGATGGAAGCTGCCATGCTGGTATTGCAAGATGAAGCACTGCTTTATCTTTATGCCTATGCCCTGGTGTGCTGGGTCAAGATGCTGCCCCCGGATCAGCAGACCGAGTTTGGTGCTCAGGTAATTTCGTCGGTACTGATTGACGTGATCATCGGGGTGATACTGACCGGCGGGGCAGGCCTGGCTGCACGCTATGGTGCCAAGGCTGCCACCATGGCCAAGAACAGTGACCGTGTCATGCGACTGGTCACTTCCCTGGTCGATCTCTCCAGGAAACACAACCTGGCCCAGCACGCCCAGCAGGCGAAAAAGGTGCTGATCACCGGGGCTGCACCGTTGAGCCCGGCCAAAAAAGCGGATCTCAAGCTGGTCGATGGCAATGCCAACACGCTGGTGGAAAAAGGCACGGCGGCCAAACGCCGATTCCAGGGGCACACCGAAATCAAGCAGGTGAACAAGACTCCGGATGCCTCCAAACAGGCAGTTACCCCGGCCAACCGGCCCCATCAACCGGAAGCCAGCACCTGCAAGAACAACTGCCCGGTCTCCATGGTGACGGGGGAAGAGTTGCTGGCACTGCAAGATGGCGAACTGCCGGGTCTGCTTCCCTTTGTCTTCGGGCGCCTCTATCGCACCTCCGCCGTCGCGCAATCCTGCGGCATGGGGCTTGGCTGGACACATGCCCTTGCGCACCGACTTGAACGTCACGGCGATACCCTGACCTGGTGGGATGAGGAGTCCCTGGCAACGGAACTGCCGTTGCCATCAGCCGCCAGACCCATGGTGACCAACCTGCTGTCGGAGGCGGCGGTCTACCTCGGTGACGAGGCTGATGAAGTGATCCTGGCCAAGGCCGGTTCGCCGTTCCTGCATTTTACCTGGCATGGCGAGATTGGGCGGCTGACCGGTTTTTCCGATCCCTACGGCAATCGACTGACAGTGCGTTCTGACCGTCAAGGGCGCCCCGCCTGGGTTGAAAATGACGCTGGGCTGGCCCTTCGTCTCGCTTACGAGGGCGACCACATCATGGCGCTCGAGTTGCAGCGCTTTGATGGCATTGCCTGGCAGCCCCAGGCCACGTTGCAACGCTACCACTACGATGACCATGGTCACCTGGTGGCGGCCGAGAATGGGGCCGGGGAGTGCGAGCGTTATCGCTATCGTGATGATGGGGTCATTGTGGAGCGCCGTCTGGCTGGCGGTGCCGGTTTCTTCTGGGAGTGGGAAGGGGAAGGCAAGGCTGCCCGCGCTATCCGCCACTGGAGCGATGTGGCGGGTTTTGATGTCACCTATGGCTGGGATGATGACAAGGGCGAGGTGACGGTACTCAATGCCGATGGCAGTCAGGAGGTGTATCAGCACGACAGCCAGGCACGTCTTGTCCGCCAGCAGGATCCGGATGGTGCGATAACCGAGTTTGCCTACAACGACAAGGGCCAGAAAGTACTGGCCCGTGATCCGCTGGGGGCCGAGACCCATTATCACTACGACGAAGAGGGGATGTTGGCCCTCGAAGTGGCTCCCGACGGCAGTCAGACTGCCTATCACTACTGGAATGGCCGGGTTCGCAAGGTAGTGCAGGGGGAGCGCGAATGGCGCTTTGAGCACAACCTGCAAGGGGATCTGATTGCAAGGCGGGATCCCCTGGGGAACGAAACCCGTTATGGCTATACCCCTCAGGGCAGGCTGTGCTCTGTGGTTCACCCGGACAGCACCCGCACCGAATTGGTATGGAACCGCCTTGGCCAGCTGATCGAAGAAAAAGGGGTCGATGGCGGGATAAGCCGCTGGCGCTATGACGAGCGGGGCCGCCAGATCGTGCGGCAAGACCCGCGTGGCGCAATCACACGCTATGAATGGGACGCGGCAGATCGCCTCAGTGCCGTCCATCTGCCCGGGGGCGGCGTTCGCCGCTATGAGTACAACGCCTATGGCAAGGTCACGGCGCAGTGGGACGAGCTGGGTCGCGAGACACGTTTCGAATATCACCCCGGCCTGCATCTGGTGAGTCGGCGCATCAACCCCGATGGCAGCGAGCTCAAATACCGCTACGACAATGCCAAGCTGTTCCTCAGCGAAATCGAGAACGAGCATGGTGAACAGCATCGTATCCATTACCATCCCAACGGGCTGGTAGCACGGGAAACCGGCTTCGATGGTCGCACCACCGCCTACCGTTATGACCTCAACGGACGCCTGAGCGAAAAAGTGGAGTTCGGCAAGCAGGAGACCGAGCTGGTCACCCGCTATGAGCGCGACCCCATGGGGCGCTTGCTGAAAAAATCCCTGCCAGATGGTCGCGAGATCGTCTTCGAGTATGACGGCCATGGCCAGCTCATCCGGGTCGACGACGGTGCCTGGCCCCTGGCATTTGACTACGATGGTGCCGGTCATCTGGTGGCCGAGCATCAGGGGTGGGCCTCAAGCCATTTCCGATACGATGCCATGGGACGGTTGTCACACTGGCAACTGCCCGACGGCAACCGGCTTGGCTATCACTATCAGCACGGGGCGCTTGGCGGCATTGATCTCAACGGCGCCGAACTCACTCGCCACCAGGTGGTGGGTGGGCTTGAGCTGCGCAGGCAGCAAGGGGCACTGACCCAGCAGTACGAATATGACGAGCAGGGGCGCCTCTCGGCACTGCGTCTGCAGCGGGGCAAGCAGGTCGCCCGCGAGCGGCACTATGGCTATGACAGAACGGGCAACCTGCTGCACATCGATGACAGCGTGCAGGGGGAGCAGCACTACCGCTACGATCCGCTGGACCGCTTGCTGGAGGTGCGGGGCGAGCTGACCGAGCGCTTCTTGCATGATCCGGCCGGCAACCTCCTGGGTGAACGTTCGGGTGGTCAGTTCGATGGGGCCCGCACCCAGGGGAACCGGCTGCTGTTGAGTGGCGATCGCCACTTCGAGTACGACGAATTTGGCCGATTGGCGCTGGAGCGGCGCGGCAAGGGCCAGCAACTGGTGACCCGCTATCACTACGACTGCCAGCACCAGCTGGTGAGGGCTGAACTGCCCGATGGCAGCACTGCCTGTTATGACTACGATGCCTTTGGTCGCCGCATTCGCAAGACGGTAAAGGGTGCAAAAGGCGAGCAGGTTACCGAATTCCTGTGGCAGGCCAACAACCTGATTGCCGAGAGCCACTATCTGCTCGGTGATGACAAGCATCGTACTGACGAGCAGTACCGCAGCTTTATCTATGAACCCGGCAGTTTCAAACCCTTGGCACAGCTGGAAGGGGAGGGGCAGAAGGCCGAGGTATTCCACTACCAGCTTGACCACCTGGGCACTCCCTTGGCACTGACCCGCACAAGCGGG